>JBKJNG010000494.1:0-3589 GCA_046596065.1 Phnomibacter sp.
TTTCCCGGCAAAAGCTTCTCCTAAAAACCTGTATAGATAACTCTTGGCATATTTGGTATCGTCATCTCCTTTATTAAGTAACGGATTGCTTTTAAATAATTCGTATCCTTTTTTTGCATATAACAATGCAGAATCGTATTGATGCAGATTAATAAATACGGGGACTAATGCGCTATAGAGAGAAAATAGATCTATAATTGAACTCTGTTCAGCTGATTTTAGTATCTCTCTGTAATACCGTATGCTACTATCGTATTCCCCCAAATTAAAATAACAATCTCCAATCATGCCATTTGCCCAGCCTATCGTATATGGGTCATTCAATTTTTTGCCAAGCGGGTATGCCTTAAAAGCATAATCCAGCTCTAAGGCGTAATTTCCTAAAATGTACAATGATTTATTTATGTAAACTATTGACCAGAATATACCTCTGTCGAATTGTAATTTTTCTGCGAGGTCTAAGGCTTGCCGGGCAAAATAAAAACCAGAATCAGGATAGCTCTGTTGATAAGCCTCACTTAACATCTTCAAAGTCCATACTTTATTCGTGTCCGCTTTTTGTGTTACTAAAACTCTTTTTACTGAGTCAATCCAATCATTTTGTGTGTATGCTGCGGGAGAATACAGGAGAAGCATAGAAAAGTGAGCGATATAGAAGAATGAAACTTTCATTGATGAAGGTTAGTACGATATAATGATAACTCAGGATATCCTACCTATTCTATTTGACTTTTGTATTTATTGTATTTGCTTTTGCATAAAGAAATGCTTTTTTGTGTTAAGCTGCTATCACCGGTTTATGTGATTTTAAATTTAAGCTTCACAACTGTACCCTTGTTTAAGTTTGAAGTCATTTCAAAATCAGCTTTAAGTTCTGCTGCACGTTTCTTTAAAGTATTCATTCCATTGCCATTGAATTGCTGCGCAGTATTAAAGCCCCTACCATTATCGCGGATACTCATTTCAACAAAATGATCTTTCTGATTAATGCACACAGTTATCTTTTCTGCACCGGCATGTTTTGCAGCATTGTTTATTACTTCTTTGAAGAAAAGATAAAAATGTTTGCGTTGCTCCATCGATAATCTTGAAGCCGAAAGAGTGGCATCGCTTGTAAAATCAAGTGCTATATTCTTTGCATCGAGTATTTCGGAAGCGAACTGGTTCATTCGCTGCAATACATTTTCAAAACGGTCGTTTTCCGATTTGATTGCCCAAACAATATCACTCATATTTTCCTGTATAGTATTGGTGCTTTCTCCTATAGAAACAAGCAGCTGCAATGCTTCCGGTGACTTCTCCTTCGCAAGTTCACTCATAATGCTGATGCTGCTTAGCGCCGAACCAATATCATCATGCAGATCATCTGCAATGCTGTTACGCATGTTTTGTACTTGTTTAATCCTTTTGTTTCTTATAATGATGACAGCAACAATGATGGATGAAACGAAAAAAGCAATTAAAAAATAAATCTTGTATTCGTTTTTTAATTTTATTGTCGCCGCTTGAACAGCATGCTGTTTTTCCTGCTCTTTAAAGATGATATTTTGAAAAGCAACTGTTTTTTCCCTGTTAAATAGACTATCCTTTATAGCTAAAGCTATCTGAAGGTATTTAAGAGCGCTGTCAGCATTATGCTTTGATTTATAAATAGCCGCAAGAAGGTTTGCAGCTTTAAGTAATCCGTTTGGATATGTCTTTATTATTTTTTCGTCTAAAACTTTTTTTGCATACCATGCTGCTGAATCCAGGTTATGATTTTCTTTATACACTTTAGCCATACCGTTATAAGCATCAATTTTATTTACTCCCATATGAATGCCATCAGAAAAGGGAATACTAACCCGGTAATAATACAATGCTGAATCGTAATAGCCCTTGCCGGCAAATGCATCTCCAAGCGAAGTGAATATGGAACTTTTGGCCCACCTTGTGTCGTCGTCATCTTTATTAAGCAATGGATTATTTTTCATTAGTTCGTAACTTTTTTTTGCATACACAAAGGCTGAATCATACTGATGCAGGGCATCAAAAATGTGGGATGCGTTGCCATAAACTGCATATCGCTCACCTGGCAATTTCTGCTCGGTTATTTTTATCACTTCACGCCAGTATTTCATGGCGGTATCATATTCACCGAGGTTATAATAGCAGTCACTCAGCATGCCATATGAAAAACCCTCCGTCAAGGGAGTATTCAGTTTTTTGGCAAACGGAAGTGCCTTAAAGGCATAGTCAAGTTCCAGTAGATAATTTCCTAAAACATATAACGATCCGTTTACGGCAGCAATTGACCAAAATATATAGGTATCGGAGTTCAATTTCTCCGCCAGGGATAATGCTTTTTGCGCATAAACTAATGCCGAGTCGGGATAGGAAAACCGGTATGCGCCGCTTAGGCCGATGAGTGTTGCAACCTTGTTGGTGTCAGCTTTCTGCGTTGCCAGCACATTTTTTATTGAGTCTACCCAGTCAGATTGTGCACCTGCTGCATATGAGAACAGGAGGAAAATAGCACACAGGATATTTCGGACGAACGTTTTCATTGATATAGGTACAGGCAAAATAAAAGTCCACGGTGAGGCTTACCGCATCTCCTAAAGTAATTAAAACTTGTACAATTCCAGCGTATTACTGCCAAAATGAAAAGTCGGACGCTAAACGATGATGCAGGCGTGTGTTGAATAAAATCTTTTGTTTTAGTTCAAACGGGATAAATAATTTTTGAAAACTAGCACTACGTAATTCCTTCAAAATTTCTACTGTTTGTTTGTTTCAAACGGATAAATTATATAGCCAATGAACTTACTTTAGCGCTACGCAATTATGTATGTGAAAACATCATCATAACAGCAGCTTCGCATCTACATTACCCATATCTCCAACTTCATGAAAACCAAGTTCCCATTTTCAAATCTGGTACCGGCATGTAAGTTTTTCCTTGCGCTCTTTTTGATAGCAGTGGTGGTTAATGGCTATGGCCAGCAACCAACAGATTGGCACAAGCTGGCAGCATCCGGTGCCAATTTTTACGATATCAAGGCGGCATTTACAAAGCAAAATGCGGCTAAAATTGCCGAAATGAATGCTATAAAGCCAGGAACGCAAGATTCGGAGGAAGAAGAGGGGAAGTTTTTCGAACTCTTACAATTTATGCGTTGGGCGGAATTTACGGAGCCGCGGGTTGCTGAAAGCAAGGGCGATCTTGGCCTGATGTACCAACGGCGTGCGAAGGGGCTGATGCAGGTCAATACCATGAAACAAAAAATGTCGCTTTTTGGAAATGACAATTGGGCGCTGATTGGCCCAAAAACACAATTCAATAGTATGTATGGCAATGGCAGGGTAAACAGGGTACGGGTAGATCCAACCAATGCCAACGTGCTATATGCCTGCACACCACAATCCCAGCTATTTAGGTCAACCGATGGAGGTGTTAGCTCACAACATCCCACATCACAGATCACAACTCAAAGTTTTCCCGCGGCATACATCTTCCTTAATTCTTTTTTATCAAATTTACCTACGCTAGGTTTTGGTATTTGTGGCAGTTGAATATAATGTTCCGGTACCTGGTAATGGGCAAAAT
>JBKJNG010000549.1:0-4055 GCA_046596065.1 Phnomibacter sp.
ACTAATACCAAACTTGCCACCCGCATGAAGGATATCATTGACATCGATACCGCCAGCATTATTACCGGTGAATCAACCATTGAAAGTATGGGTGAAGAGATCCTGGAGTACGTAATAAAAGCGGCCAGTGGCGAAATAATCCCCAAAGCCGTGCTGCTAAACCAGGACGATTTTATTCCATGGAAAAGAGGCGTATCACTTTAATTAGATTGCGGTTTTTTAAGGTTTAGTAATTTTTTAAAATGTATTTTGACTATGCTTCGTTTAGATAATAAAGTAGCTATAATAACGGGTGCCGGCAGTGGCATTGGAAAAGCAATTGCATTGTTATTTGCAAGGCAGGGTGCGCTGGTAAATATTTTTGATATTGATGAAAAAGGTGCAACCGAAACAGTGGAACAAATAACTGCGGAGGCCGGCAAAGCGGCATTCTTTCATTGCAATGTTTCTGAGCAAAATGCGGTTAAAATTGCCTTGGGGGAATTGCTTGCAAAAGTTGGTAAAATTGATATACTCGTCAACAATGCAGGCGTTGCACATATTGGCAAAGCCGACACTACCAGCGATGAAGATTTTACCCGCATTTTTAATATCAATGTAAAGGCTGTTTACAATCTGCTGCACGAGGTAATTCCTGTGATGACGCAACCCGGCGGCGTTATAGTAAACATGTGTTCTATTGCAGCTTTGGTAGGTATTGAAGATCGTTTTGCGTATAGCATGAGCAAGGGTGCCGTACTTGGTATGACGCTTTCAACTGCAAGAGATTACCTGGATGCCGGTATCCGCTGTAATTCCATTTCTCCCGCAAGGGTTTATACGCCTTTCGTGGAAGGTTTTATAAATAAAAATTATCAGGGCAGGGAAGCTGAAATTTTTGACAAGCTTTCCAAAAGTCAGCCAATTGGCAGAATGGGAAAGCCGATTGAAGTGGCGAACATGGCACTCTTTCTTTGCAGTGATGAAGCCGCCTTTATCACAGGTTGCGATTACCCGGTTGATGGTGGTTTTGTTACATTGAACAATTAATTCATTTAGTACACAGGCAAAAAATATAACATGAAACTTTTCAGATTTGGTGAGCCGGGCACAGAGAAACCGGGCCTTTTAGTAAACGAAATTTATTACGATGTATCGGCACAGGTAAGTGATTACGATGAAACTTTTTTTGAGAATAATGGCCTGGCAAAACTATCGGCTTTATTGGAAACAACTACGTTTCCTGTCGCTGAATTTACCAGGCTTGGTTGCCCGGTAAAACGTCCTTCGAAAATTGTTTGTATCGGACTTAATTATATTGATCATGCAAAGGAAACCGGCGCCGCACTCCCTGCCGAACCGGTTATCTTTTTTAAATCAACCACTGCTATTATTGGCCCCAATGATGACATCATGATTCCAAAGGATAGCCTGAAAACTGATTGGGAAGTTGAACTGGCTGTGGTGATAGAAAAGAAGGCATCATACGTTGATGAAGCTGACGCTATGAATTTTGTGGCCGGTTATTGTTTGCATAACGATGTTAGCGAACGTGCATTTCAGCTTGAACGTGGTGGTACCTGGGATAAGGGAAAAGGCTGCAACACTTTCGCACCTATCGGTCCCGTGATGGTTACAAAAGATGAAGTAGCAGATGTAAATAATCTTCGCTTGTGGCTAACCGTAAACGGTCAAAAAATGCAGGATGGCAATACGGCCAATCTTGTTTTTAAAATTCCGCACCTGGTAAGTTATGTCAGCCAGTTTATGACACTTTTACCCGGCGATATTATTTCTACCGGTACACCAGCAGGAGTAGGTCTTGGTATGACGCCGAACGTGTATTTGAAAGCCGGCGACGTGGTTGAACTAGGCATTGATGGCCTTGGAAGCAGCAAACAAAATGTAGTTGCTTATCATTAACTTAAAATAGATACAAATAGATTTCAGCGGACTGGCTGTAGAATGAAGATTGAGCTTCTATTTTGCTTGCCTGCTGAGCAAAGTGGAGCCGGGTCACTCGCTTGGATTGCAAATCCCTGGTTGAGCAACTCAATTTCGGTCTTCACCATTAGTTTTCTGACTTTCTTTTTCGCCAGAATAATAAAGATTGAATGCAAAAATTTTGTCTTACGGTTGATCTGAAAAACGATCCCCAACTTATCGCAGAATACGAAGCCTATCATGAAAATGTTTGGCCCGAAATATTGGAAAGTATTACTTCATCCGGCATCACCAATATGGAAATCTACCGTATTGAAAACCGCATGTTTATGATTATGGAAGCCACGGATGATTTTTCTTTTGAGAAGAAGAATGCGATGGATGCCGGCAACAAAAAAGTGCAGCAATGGGAAGACCTGATGTGGCATTACCAGCAGGCATTGCCCACAGCAAAACCAGGCGAAAAATGGATGCTCATGAAAAAGATTTTTCAACTCTAAAAACGCTGTTATGACAATTGATGCGCACCAGCATTTCTGGCAGTACAGCCCCGAAAAACATGCCTGGATTAATGATGAAATGGTAGTCATAAGAAAAGATTTTCTTCCTGCTGATTTAGAACCTGTACTGACTTCTAATGATATTGATAGCTGCGTGGCTGTGCAAGCTGATGAAACGGAGAATGAAACCGATTTTTTGATTGGCTTGTCACAACAAAATCCATTTATAAAGGCGGTGGTTGGCTGGGTTGATTTAAGAGCGGAAAACATCAGCGATCGGTTGGCGCATTACAAGCAACATGATATCGTAAAAGGCTTTCGTCATGTATTACAGGGGCAGGAACCTGCTTTCATGTTGCAGCCATCATTTTTAAATGGAATAGCTGCATTGCAGCCATTTAATTTCACGTACGATATTCTCATTTTTCCAAAACATCTTGCGGCCGCTATCGAACTGGTAAAGCAATTTCCGAACCAGCGTTTTGTAGTCGATCACATAGCAAAGCCATATATAAAAGCCGGGCTTATTGACGATTGGAAAAAAGAGCTGCAATTACTGGCGCAGTTTGAGAATGTTTATTGCAAAATCAGCGGGATAGTTACAGAAGCAGATTATAACAATTGGCAGGCAGAAGATTTTAAACCATATCTCGATGTAGTTGTGGAGGATTTTAGTACAAAACGAATTATGTTCGGCAGCGATTGGCCGGTGTGCCTGGTAGCTGCTGAATACAGCGATATGCTGGCAATTGTGCAGGATTATTTTGCTACATTTTCCCTTTCAGAAAAACAGGATTTTTTTGGTAACAACGCAGCCCGCTTTTATAATATTGAAATGTAAAAACATGAGTGTACAACAACCGTCATTCACTTTGCCGCCAGTAATTTTTGGAACCACTGCTCTTGGTAATTTATACGATGCGCCTCCTTACGAAACCAAGCTCGCTATTGTAAAAGAAATTATTGATCATGCGCCAGGAATTCCCATGTTCGATTCAGCAGGTAAATATGGCGCTGGCATGGCATTGGAAGTTTTGGGAAAAGCATTAAAAGATCTGAGCGTTCCAAAAGATAAAGTTATTATTAGCAACAAATTAGGCTGGTATCAAACAGAATTAAAAACACCTGATCAAACTTTTGAAAAAGAAATTTGACGTGACTTAAAAAACGATGCGATTCAAAAAATAAGTTACAAAGGCATACTCGAATGCTTTGAGCAGGGCAACGAATTGTTAGGCGATTACGATTCTCAAATGGCTTCTGTGCACGATCCCGATGAATACCTGGAAGCTGCTACTGATGCTACAGATGAAGCAAGACGTTATGATGATATTTTAGGTGCATACGAAGCGCTGAAAGAACTAAAGCAGCAAGGCAAGATTGTTTCCTTTGGTGTAGGAGCAAAACACTGGCGTTCCATTGAACGCATTTCAAAAGATATTCAGCTGGATTGGGTAATGATTGCTAATAGTATTTCGTTGCATTCGCACCCGCAGCAACTGTTGGATTTTGTAAAAGCGTTATACGAAAAAGGAACGGTAATCATTAATTCCGCGGTGTTTAATGGAGGTTTTTTAGTAGGCCGTGAATATTACAACTACCATTTGGTTGATAAAACAACGCCCGAAGGAA
>JBKJNG010000558.1:0-3557 GCA_046596065.1 Phnomibacter sp.
GCAGGGAAGTAATGTTGCCGGTTCATTTCTGGCAGTTATAGCCGGTATGCATTTATTACATGTGCTTGGCGGCATAATCGCAATAATTATTATGCTGGCAAGGGCTATGAGAAAACATACACGTAGTTATAATACCGTTCCGGTTGAGGTTATAAATACATACTGGCATTTTGTTGATGGTCTTTGGATATACTTGTTTGTGTTTCTTAGCATGGTTAATTAATAAGGGTTTAGAAAAGCCAATGTTATAATGAAAAAGGAACCGTTAATGGGTTCCTTTTTCATTATAAGTAATATGAATATAAAACTTCTTAAAGAGCGAACTCCTTTTTCTGGATTACATTTATTTTCTGGGGACTAAGCAAATAATTTATACAATCTGAAAAGGAGGAATCTATATTTTTATGTTCATGGATACTCCAGAACTCCATAGTATGTTCATAAGCGGTTTTAAGAGTGTGGTATCTTGTAAAAAGCAGGCTGGCCCTCTCGTGCAGGCCCTCTGTCCAATCGGTTGTTTTCTTTGCTAATATGTATCGGCATCTTGCTGATAGCTGTTTGGGGCTGTCGCTTTTTTGCAGTTCAACAGGTTCATACTTTTTGCCGTTCTTCTTACCTTCTTCAATGGCTTTATTTTCATCTCCAGTTCTTTCCAGCGAAGGTTTATCCTGATATGCTTCAGGGCTTACATGGCAAGTCTTACCACGTGAAATTGATAAACTATTACTAAAACGAGGATTATTGTGCTGCAACTATACTGCCAGTTTCCGCTAAACCAGAAAGTGATTTCTTTTTTATGGTGCCCTGTATTAAATAAATGTTTGAAAAATATGAAGGTAATCCTTCGGAACTACTCAGTATGCCGGTACGCATTTCAAAATGTAAGTGCGGAAAAAAAGAACTACCTGAAATTCCTATTTGCGCAATGGCTTGCTGGCCCTTTACTATGTCACCAACCTTAACCATTAAACTGTTTTCTTTTAAATGTCCATAAATACTCACTTCGCCATCTGAATGCTCAATAGCAATGCAATTGCCATACAATTCAAGGGGGTTTTCGGCCAATGCCGGTACATTAAATTGTTTGTCGTCTTTGTGTTTGTTGGAAGCATAGATTATTTTTCCTGCACCCACAGCGTAAACGGGTTGGGCAAAACCATAATAATCCGATGCTGTTTCGCCCTTGTTTTTAAACTGTTGGTTACTGTCATTTAGCATTACAAAGTCGTAAGCGTAACGCATAAAGTTGGCCGATATACCTAATGCTTTTATGGGCGAAAACTCATAATTAAATCTGCGATGATGGGCGTATAAGTCATGGGCATCATACACCAGTACTTTTGCTTTTAATGGAAAAGAAAGCGATTGTGTTTGCTTAAAATCTTTTGGATATGTGGTTACAGAAACTTCTTCCTCGTTCCCATTGTTGTTTTCAAAAGTCCAGTGGTAAACCAGGCTATGTATGGGTAAATCTGCAGCAAATATTTCAAAGGGATTAAATACAAGTTCTGTACTTACACCATTAAGAATTCTGTTAGGAATGGTATTAATGGAAGGAGCGGTACCGTTATTATCAATAAAGCGTTGCTGTAACAATTGATTTTTTGCATCATAAACTGATACCCGGATTTTTGTGATAGTTAAAGTATCGGTGCTACTGTTATTTATTTTAAAATCAAAATTTATAAACTGAAGGTTTTCACCTTTTTCGATTAAAATATTGGCTGGTCGTGCTGTTATAGAAACAGGATTTCTTGCAGTAACAACGATAGAAAATAAAAACGAAATTGCCAGCATTAAGATTTTTTTCATGGTTATGAGTTTTGGTAATTAAAGCATGAAATTCATTATTTTAAAACCTGCATATGGTTTGAAGCTAAGTCTACTAATATAGTTTATAAAGATGGCATATAGCGTTTAATTCCACGACGGCATCATAAGTACCACTTTGCTTGCTTATCCATTGGGCCGGTGGTGGGGGTGGTACAATACCAGTAATAAACTGGCAGGGATTTTTCGCAGCGCCTGATTTGGGTTTGCTATTTCAATTAGACCTTGTGCATTTGCTGCAATTGACTGTGATACCTGTAATTTTTGCCTTTGTATTTACCGATATGTTCGATAGTCTTTCAACATTGGTGGGCTTGTCGGAAGCGGCTGGCTTACTGGATGAAAATGGCGAGCCGAAAGACATCGAACGTTCGTTGATAGTAGATGCTATGGTTGCCACGATCGCAGGCCTTGCGGGCTGTAGCCCCGGAACAGCTTATATTGAATCGGCTGTTGCAACGGCGCCAGCCTAGGTGCTGGTTGGTGTATTTATGATGCGGCCTGTAACAAAAATAAACTGGATGCAAATGGATGAAGCTATCCCTTCTTTTATAGCGATGGTTCTTATTCCCTTTTCCTACTCAATAACACAGGGAATTATTTATGGTTTCTTAAGTTATACGATACTGAAAATTGCTGCGGGAAAGAGCAATGAAATCAGCATCGCATTAATTATAATTGATGTTTTTTGCTGTACTCGCTTTGATGTTATCTTAATAGTTAAGAATTTCTGCAATTAATAGGAGAGATCATTTTTATCATACGATTTTTTTCACTTTACTGCCATTTGCTATACTCACAGTTCCATTTTGCTCCAAAATAAAAAGGCGGCCACTGCCATCTGCGGGTGCAGCAATATCTACAGGGTTAGTAAGTCCTGTAGCAAGTTGCTTATATTGAATAACAGGAGTTTGTGCAACCAAAAAATTAGTGCCAATCAACACTTCGATAAAGAAGGTGATAATGTATTTCATGGCCCTTATTTTTTATTGTGTAACCTAAATTTAATTTGAAAAATACAGAAAGTGTAATATAGTAATAACGCTTATTTTCTTCTTAAAGCTGCTCAGGCTTTAAATTTAATAACAAGGCATAAAAAGACTCAGCCTCTGTTGTCACAAGTCATAATAAAACTGTGTTATGGGACTCAGAGATTCTTACTTTGCGATCCGATAGTGGCAAAATTTTAGGATAAAAACCACGCTAAAATTTATTGATGAGCCAGTTTGTTTTGACTGAATTAAAAACAGGAAAAAGGAAGAAACAAAAAAATGGCTGCTCTCAATAAATAGAACAACCATATGGATGCGATCTTAACCAGTATAGTGTGTAAGGTTATTGATTTGATTGGTCTTGTTGCTATTACCATCTAAGGCGTCATTACAGTTTTAATCCTTTGCCTTTTTTCTAAGTTTGTCGAAATAAAAATACTTAGCTCGTATAAAAACAACAACGGAATAAATACAATCAATTGGCTCATCCAATCTGGACTTGGTGTTATAACAGCCGATATAACAAGAATAATGATGTAAGCATACCGCCTGCTGCTCCTAAGTAAAGCCGGCGTTATTAATCCTGCTTTTGTTAGCACGTAGGCAAGAATGGGCAATTCGAATGCAAGGCCGCAACCAAGTATCAGGCTGGTCAAATTTTCGAGATAATCGGTAAGTGTGGGACGTGTAACCAGCAGCATATTGTTGCCAATATGAAAGCCTGCCAGGAAGTTG
>JBKJNG010000628.1:0-8282 GCA_046596065.1 Phnomibacter sp.
CAACAACAGGGCAAATTATTCAGACACTAACGTGTTGTTGTGCGCTGCCTGAAGCTTGTTATTATTGTCATCGAATAGAAATAAATTACCACCTGTCACAAGACTCACTACCCGCACATCTGTTATACTTACCTCATCAACCGGTGTAAAATAAATCTCTAAAGTGCTGTCAAGGGTATCGTCTTTTTTGGTAGAAACTTTACGGGTGGTAAAAAAATGATTGGTGCATTCAAGCGTTTCATAGGGTTCAACTGGCTGTGCAAGCATTAAAGCATGGCTTGTATTTGGGCAGGTTAAAAAGTCAGGCGCCAGAAGATTCGATATTTTTTCCAGTATTCTTACTTCTGTATCCTTTATTTCATTGCTTAAATTGTATAATTCACTGGATAAAGCTTCCAGTATAAGTTTTACAATCGGGTCAAGATCTTCGCCATTTTTAATATTCCAGTAGTTCAGGGCATGCTTTAGCATCCTGCTTTTAATTAGTTCCTTCGAGTTATTTATTGCTGGCAACATAGCTGGTAAATTTATTAATCAACAGATAGCGGACTTAGAAACAGGCTGGTATCGAAAGTAAAAGCTTCTCCTGTTTTTTGGATTGTGGCTGTAAGCTTAATGGTCACTCTCTTTTTTACTTCCGGTTGCTTCTTTATTAAATGAAATCTTTCAATCTCATTTATCTTAACCTGGATGTCTATATTCGTTAACCGGTTTTCGTGGCTGGCAATTGACTTTAGTAATGATTGACGCAATTTTTCTTCCCACATGCTTTCGCTGATTATTAGCTCAAAATCCAGTTCCCATATTTCGCACCCAAACTCGGGGTTACTTCTATGCTCCCCGAATCTCGTCATAATAATCAACTGTAGGTTTTTTGTAATTGATTGTGAAATGTCGCAGGTAGGTAACTCATTTCCTTGCATTACAGCCCCCAGCTGCAAAGGAATTTTATAATATACGGAACTCATTTTTTATAAAACTGTTTATATTTAAAAAAAAATTAGCTTCTAAAAATAGTGCTGAAAATCATTTGTTAATTCATTCATTATAAAATAATCAGTAAGGCTGCAATTCCCTTTAAACTTTCAATATTCAGTTCAAAATAAGTTTAAACAAAAGCAACGATATATGGCGGCTGATTGCCTGGTTTTTTGGCCTTTGTGCAAATATGCACTTTATGAGTAAGGTTTATTGTAATTTAATGGCTATTCTATTGTTATTGAGATTAAAGCATATTAATTTTTATTAGTAATATTGATTGCTGATATTGCATCCCCACATTTAATTTCGCGTTTTCTTGTTTCATAAAGAATTTTTGTACATTTCTGCAATAATAAAAATTAACCAATGCCATCGCTTACGCTAAACGAATCTGTAAAAACGGCTATTGAAATCGCTCAGTCTCTTGCAAAGGAATATCACAACGAGTTTTTCTACCCGGCACACTTGCTGCGCAGTCTTTTGCATAAGGAAGTTGGGTTAAAAGGATTTTTGGATTCAATAGGGAAAGATTCGGGCTATATAATGGAGTGGGCAGAAGTGCGCATGGAGGAATATCCTAAGGTCGCCCAGGTAAAAGACAAAGTAACAGGCGATGAAAAAGTAAAAAATCTTTTTGAAGAATCGGATAATGTAAGAATCAAGCTTGGTCTTGACTTGATTTCTCCCATTTGTGTGCTTGCCGCAATCGCAAAGCCCGGGGTAGGTTTTAGCAGCGAACAGTTAAAATCATTTCCTGTAAAAGAGAAAGAAATTCTTGATATCTATTTTAAAGAAGACAGCATACAGAATGCGGTAACTGCGGCGGCTGGCAAGCAAGGTGAAGAGGGCGGCGCACAAGCTTCGGCTGGCGCTATTTACAAGTATTGTGTAGAGCGTACAGCCCTCGCAAGAGAAAGCAAAACGGACCCTATCATTGGTCGGGATAAGGAAACCAGGATGATGATGGAAATTCTTTGCAGAAGAACCAAACCGAACGTAATTATCACCGGTGAAGCCGGTGTTGGAAAAACGGCATTGATTGATGGTTTTGCTATGGATATTGTTCATGGCAGAGTGCCTGCCCAACTTGCCAATTCTTTAATATTTGAATTGGATCTCGGAGCTTTGATAGCTGGCGCTTCCTATAAAGGCGAAATAGAAGACCGGTTGAAAAACATCATAAAAGAAGTAAAGCAATTTCAAAAGGCAATTATTTTTATTGATGAAATTCATATACTGCTTGATAGTAAAGGCTCAATTGGCGGTGGAGCCGCTAATCTTTTAAAACCTGAACTGGCAAGAGGAGAAATAACGGTAATTGGCGCAACTACCAACGATGAATATCGTAAGCTGATTGAACCCGACCAGGCATTTACCCGTCGTTTTGAAGTGCTGGCTGTTCCTGAACCCGATGCTGAAACTGCGGTTAAAATGCTTGATTGCCTCGCATCAAAATTTGAGACTCATCATAATCTTAAGATCGAAACGGGCGCTATTAAAGAATGTGTTAGATTATCAAAAAGATATATTAAGGACAGGCGTTTACCCGATGCTGCCATCGATTTATTAGACAGAACTATGGCGGCTATTAAGTTAATGGTAGATACTAATAAAAATGACCTGCAAAGTTTGCAAACCCAGTTAGATGTTTTGAAGGCTAATGACACTTTAGCCGAACATGAATTATTTGCAGAATACAAATGGCTAAATAACTTGTTTACCAGTAAAATTAGCCCCGTATTGTTAGGTAAATTGGAAGATGCATCTCAGTCCGATAAGTTTGAGACTTCGGTTGAATTTGATAATTACCTGGGCAAAAGTTTTATTAAGCTTCGTGCGGTGGCCGATGTAGACAAAACTGACGTGAACAAGGAAGATATTGCCTCTGTTATATCTTATAAAACAGGTATTCCGCTTGGTAATATCCAGGCACAGGAAAAGGAAAGGCTGATGAACATGGAAAGCTACCTGAAGAAAAGAGTAGTAGGCCAGGATCATGCAGTTAAGGCATTATCAGAATCAGTGCTTGAATCGAGAAGCGGGCTGAACAAAAAAGGTCAGCCCATTGGTTCGTTTTTCTTTTTAGGCCCTACGGGAACAGGTAAAACTGAGCTGGCAAAATCATTGGCAGAATTTCTTTTCAATGATGAGAAGGCTATGATCCGTTTTGACATGTCGGAATTTAAAGAGGAGCATTCTGCAGCCTTGTTATATGGCGCCCCTCCGGGATATGTTGGTTATGAAGAAGGTGGTGTACTAGTAAATAAGATCAGGCAAAAACCTTATTCAGTTTTGTTGTTCGATGAAATTGAAAAAGCACATCCCTCTGTGTTTGATACTTTTTTACAAATACTTGATGAGGGTCACATGCACGACAGGCTGGGAAAAGAAGGGGATTTTTCGAATGCACTGATTATATTTACTTCCAATATTGGAAGCGAATGGATTGCCGAACAATTTGCCAAAGAAGAAATGCCAACTTCCAACAAGTTAATGGAAATAATGACAAAGTATTTCCGTCCCGAGTTTCTTGCCAGGCTTACTGAAATTGTTCCGTTTGCACCAATCAGTGAAAAAAGCATCGTTAGAATTTTCGAGATACAAATGAAAGGCTTACTTGAAGCATTGGATAAACAGGGGATAACCTTTACTATAACTGACGAAGCAAAAAAATACCTGGCATTAAATGGTTTTACACCAAAGTATGGTGCCAGGCAAATATCAAGTGTCATTAGAAATCAATTACGCAGGCCTATATCGAAATACATTATTTCCGGCGAATTAAAGAAAGGAAGTAAAGTAACTGCCAGCCTTGAGAACGAAGCGGTAAAATGGTTAATTGAATAAGATTATCGAATTAATTAAAGCATTTGATCAGTAATATTTATTTCATCATATTTACGTTCTTTTTTACTTTTTAATCATCAAAACTATAAGTTATGCCACAGGTTAAACCAGGGATTGCCACTACCATTTTAGCTCCTGATCCCGTTGGAGAAGGGTTTGTTGAAATATCACCAAATAAAACCCTCTTTATAAAAAAACTAACTACCGACGATCCTATAAGGCCGCAGGTAGTGGAAAACCTGCAGCGGGTGGAAGATGTATTTGCGCATTTTAATCCTAATGTAGATGTGGAACTTGAAAAAGAAGATGGTTCTACCACCGAAGAGAATTTTAAGTTTGGGGGTCTTGGCGATTTTGATGTGAAAAACCTTACCAACCAAAGCGGTTATTTAAAGAATCTGAACATGGAAAACGACGCTTATCTTAAGATTTTAAAACAACTTAAGACTAACAAATCGCTTAAAAATGTTATCGAAAATCCTGAAACAAAAAATGCTTTCATTAATGCATTAAAATCGCTTGCTTCTGAACTGGAAGAAGGAGCATAATTTTTTATCCAATTAATTACAATCAATAAAAAATATTATGGCAGAAGAATTAAAAAGTGTGGAATCCCCCGCGTTTAAAGTTGAGGAGAAATTGGCAGCTGCGCCTGCGCTTACCATGGATGAATCGCTTACTAAGTTGGCAAGAGTGGGCGGTTATGACTTTCTTGAAGCAATTGTAGATGGTGCTGACAACTTAAACCCGGCAAGAAAAGCAAAAAAGAATATATTTCTTACAGATGCAAGTAAGAAAGCCCAACGTGCCGAGTTAAAAAAGAAATTGAATATGTGGCTGGATCTTTTAGCCAGTTCGGATTCTGTTTCTACTATGGTGGATAAAAGTGTTGAGAGAGCCGAAGTAACAGAAGGGCTGCTAAAAAGCAATCTCAAAAAAGTGCTTGAAAATACCAGGGAATTGGAAGAATCATACCGTTCTGTAAACTTGTTTTATAAAAACACTGAATCAACCAAACTAAAGAACGTTTCAATAATGAACGCTTCAATCGATCAGTTAACTGATTTGGATGAGCCAAGGTTTATTGATCATGTAGCCGACGAATTGAAACAAAATTTCGACCGTTTGGATCTAAGGCACAACTATTCTTTAATGGTGATACCTGGTTATCTTAAATCAAACACAGTAGTTGATAAATGGGCAAAAATTGCCTATGAGAACAAAGTGATGCTGTTAACTGATTTTGAGAATGTTGAATCACCCGAAGACGTGCTTGACATGTTTACAGACGCTAATTTAACAGGCGGCGAAGCCCACAAGGCCAATGTTATGATGACCTGTAACTATGTAGTGGGCAGGGGAAAAAATACTGATGTTGGGGAAGAAGAAGATGTTTACGTTCCAGGTTCAGCGGCACTTGCTGGTAAAGTGTATTGTACAAAAATGTCTCAACCGGTTGCTGGTAAAACTTATGGCACAATCGATGAAATTGATTCAGTTCGTTTTGATCTTAAAAAGGCTGACATTTCAGAACTTGAAAATGTAGGTCTGGTTCCATTGGTAGGCGAGTGGGGTAAAGTAATGCCTTTCTCCGCCAAAACATTGTTTACCGGGGATAACCTCGGTATGCAGACTTATTCCGTAGTTCGCGTATTTGATTTTATTGCAAAAGTGATGTCTGACTTTTTGAACAGGCGTGCTTTTGAACTTTGGAATACAAAAATGGAAGGTAACCTCCGTAAACAAATTGTAAAGTTTTTGGACGGAATAATGGGGCCTGATAAATTAATTGAAAAGTTCCAGATCATTCGTTTCGAAAAAGATGAGAATCAGAAAGATCATATCTTCCTCGATATTCATATTACCCCTTTCTTTCCGGCAAAAAGCTTCCTTGTAAAACTGGATGGTTATAAAGGAGATGATGGAGAAGAGTGGAAAGCATCGTTCAAACAAAAATAAGATCATTAATGTCATTAATTTTTGCAAGGGCTTTGAGTATACTTACTCGGGGCCCTTGCATTATTTGATGCCTCTTGAATAGTGGGCCTCTCTAAATTATATATATTTTAAAGGAGTTTTAACCATTAATTTAAAGCAAAAACAGTGTCGCAGTATGCTTCAAAAACCTGTCTTTGCAATGTGCGACAATGGTTGTTGCCCAATGGTCTTTTAAAACATCCGATGAAATTTTATTCCTCTGCCGATAGACACTACATTTGAGTTTCATCTGTTGGAACTATAGATATTTCAGATGAGTTCAGATAATGGAAAATTTTTAAAACCGGGCTTGCACGCTGTTAGAACCTGATATTTAGTATGGGATTAAAACTATTTTTTACATATATAGGTAGTTTGCTGGCCATTTCAATTGCGCTTACCATATTGGTAAAAAAGCTGGCATCCGGCTATGCAAGCCAGGGTAAGGCACCAATTTTCTATGGCACGTTTTCATCCATTATTGCTTCACTGATAGCCTTTTTAGCCATTTTTGTTAGCGAAAATCTTTTTACTGTTTTTTGGATTTTTGCAGCCATATTCATGCTCTTTGGTATCATTCACTTGAAAATGGTACAAAAAAAATATTTCACTGCTTCCTCCAAAGAAAATAAAGTAAAAGTGTTTGCCGGCGAGTTGTTTTTCGCGTTATCAATTGTATTATTTACCATCGTTGTTTTTTCCTCGCTTCAATACTTTGTAACAAGGGATAGGGATTTTATTTTTTATCCAATGATGCTGAGCACACTTGCTTTTTTTATACCTACACTATTTTTTCACACTTTTGAAGCAGCCTTTGATATTCCCGCTGCTGAATACTTTACCTGGGAATACCCGGTAAATAACCCGATCGATTTACCGGAAGATGACCCATCGGAAAAGCTTTTGGTGATTGGGTTTGAAATTGCGAAAAAATTAAGCGATAAGAAGACTTATTTTAGAGCTAAGGCGCCGGAAAATATCAAACTAGGTGAATTGTTTTATCATTTTATAAATGATTATAACGATCTGCAAAGCGAAACGCCTATTGAGTATGCTGACCAATCAAACATGGCCTTTGAATGGTGGTTCAGACTGAAACCGAAATGGTATCAGTCTAATAAAATTCTGAATCCGAATATTAGCTTTAGAAATAATGGAATAAAAGAAAATTCAGTGATCATTTGTGAGCGTATTAAATAAACCCACTGCATTAATTATAACAATTTAAGGAATATGAGGGACCAGCTTAAGCACTTTCCGGTAAACTGGATCGACGGCATGAAGATCAGCAAAAATCATTTTATTGCGCAGGATAATGCCGCAAAAAATGCGCTGTATGACGTTGCTTCATTAATTGTTTCGCCATTGCGATATGGCATTTTACCCCCGTCGGAACAAGCTGAAGAAACATACAATATTAAGATTTCGCTTGATAACCAAAATACCATCCGCGTATCTGTACTTGCATGTCACGCAATCACACAAGGTGGCGTACGAATAGCTATCTCCTCGTTGTCAAGTGCACAACAAAGCAGGGATGGAGTTCCCGCAACCTCTTTTCAATTTTCTGATGCCGGAAATGAACCAGCATGGTGGATTGTTTTAATGGTTAATCCGTACGAAAGACAGCCTGCCGGCAGTCCTAACCTCGAAGAGAACCCGCCGCGGTATCCTAGCGTGGTTCCTGCTTATACAGTTCAGGTAATAAGCGATAGCCAGTATAAGCAATATGCCAATCATCCATATGGCATCATCATAGGAAAAGCCATTTCAACGGGCAATGAAGTAAGAGCAGATGATGAGTATATTCCGCCTTGTTTTTCAATAAGTGCTCATCCCGATCTTGTTTCATTGTATTCGGAGCTAGATAAATTTCTGGGTAACCTTGAGTTAAGGTGCTCTCAAATTGTGCAAAAAATCTACAAGAAGAACCAGCAGAATGAACTGTCTGAGCTGGTGCTTTTTTTATGCGACCGGATGATATTATTCCTGGGACAATCCATCACAAATATGCGGTGGATGATGATGCACGAATCACCTGCTTTGCTGTTTGCAAATATTGCCAGCCTTGCAAGAGTTATGAAAAATTCAATTGACCTTAGAATAGGTTCGGGTAAAGATGAAATGTTGATCTACCTGAGTGAGTGGTGCGAATTGAAACAAGGGGAGCTTGAAGCGATGCTTAGCTCACTCGCAGGTCTCCGTTACGATAATAACGATATTAACGGTAACATTCAAAAAGTAATAACGTTTGTAAAAGTTTCATCAAAACTTTTTGAAACCCTGAGCAAACTTGAATTTATTGGCAAGAAGAAAGAGAGCGGAATTTTTGTAAAAGAGGAAGCTATTGGCAGTACCAACGATCCAAATAAAGCAAGACGCCGCTTTTTTGGTTAAACGAATATTTTAATTG
This sequence comes from Phnomibacter sp., assembly GCA_046596065.1. Taxonomy (GTDB): domain Bacteria; phylum Bacteroidota; class Bacteroidia; order Chitinophagales; family Chitinophagaceae; genus Phnomibacter. Next base: position 8,219 of record JBKJNG010000628.1, read on the forward strand.
AATAATAAACTTCTAAATAAATTATATGCAACCAGTTAACCAGGCTGAACGTCGCAACGCTTTT
>JBKJNG010000661.1:0-3261 GCA_046596065.1 Phnomibacter sp.
AAAAAAGAGTAAGGGAAGTTTTATACCTGCCAATAAAAGAGACGCTGTACTTGTTTAACAAATACAGCGTCTCTTTTTATAACCGCCCTGTTTGTTCGCTATAAGTACTCTCAAAAATTTTATCTGCATTACCGGCTTCAAACCCTTCACGCCGATGTTTTCTTTTAATGTCATGTAATGGCAAATGACTAAATTCAGGTAATATTCTTCGTTCTGCAAATTCAACATACGAACCCGGGATCATTTTTTTTTCACCATCCGCAAATGTTGCTTCCACCATTTTTGCAACGGTACTGCTTTGCAGCAAACCCTTATCAGGACTAGCTTTTATCTTGCCACCTGCATCGTTTAGCGTGATGCCATGTATTTCTAAAAAATAATTAAAATCAGCAATCATATTAAATGGGTGTTTCAAATTATGCACACTAACCGTAAAATGATTTAAGTAATAGCGGTTATAGATTACCCATGCTGCATATTCGCTTTCTGCGGCCAAAGTTTGATAATCTTTAAAGGTTGGCGTGTTCCACAACGGACTGTGTAAAAATGCGTCTACAGCATTCGCATCATTCAAATCAATTTTGTCAACCGGGTCAGATTTCACTTCGTTTGTGTAATTGTAAATAGCGGTCTGCGCTTCTGCAGATAATTCTTTTACTCTTAATTCGCTTACAAAAATCCGTGGATATTTCTCTTCGGGTGGTGCATACCAATATGCATCCAATTTTTTTTCTTTAAAATAATAATGATCCCGCTTTTGATAGCCATAATGTAAAAATATTTTCTCGAAAGAATGTATTCCTAACTGCGGAACACCCAATGTTCGAAATGCAATATGATCGTTTTCGATTTCATTTGCATCGTTGATAATGCTCTTTGCAATCATTGCATTTATAATTGCTGCAACATCCGGAACACGTTTTTTGTAACGGGTCATGAGACCTTCTATGACTTTATGTAAGGTTTCAATATTGTTTTCCATTCTATTCAATTGTAAGTTCAATTAATTATTGAATTATTGATTCTTAACTGTATTATTTAAACCTACAAGGTTTTTGAAACCTTATAGGTTTGCTCAATGCGCCTATTGAATTCAGCAGTTCGCTGTGCTCAATATTTTAATTAAGCTTTGAAACACGCAAATCAGAAATCAGACATCACAGATTGTATAGTGAACCATTTTTTGTTTTACTAAATGCCTCGTACGAAATTTCTTCCTGCTTTATAAAACCATGCTGTGGCAAAGTGCCATTGGCAACCATTTCAACAACAGCTGCAACTGATGCAGCGGTTGTCCACGAAATAGCACGCCATTCTTTACCATGAATTAATTTTGGATGATATGCATGGTAGAACTCTTCTCTTGAAAGTTCTTCACCTTTCCATCCTTCAACTACTGCATACACATATACCACATCTTCCCGAACAGGTGGCTTTGCTTCCGTTAAAATTTTCTCTGTCAGTTCACGCTTATCTTTCATACACAATTCATACAAAAAGAAACGCATTAAACTGCAATGACCGGGATAGCGGATTGTTTTATAATTAAGCGTATCTACTTTGCCAGCCAATGTCTCGCACATAGTACCAAGACCACCACTCGTACTGAATGCTTCAAACTCCTGTCCTTCAATGTTTATTTGTTCAATACCGTCTAAAGACGGCACCATTTTTCGCATGCCGTTATGTATCACCTCACTATCATTTATGTATTCATTTATAACACCTGCAGGACTCCATGTAAACGAGTAACCCATTAACCCATTTGGATAACGCGGCAACGCCCCAACCCTTAATTCAACATCACGCAGGTTGGTAAACCGCTTATATAAATCTGCACCAACAATACCTATAAAACCAGGTGCCAGGCCACATTGCGGTGCCATAACGCCCTTCGAAGTCTCTGCCATTTTCCTGATGGCGGCTGTAGTAGGAACATCTTCTGTAAGATCGAAATAATGAATGCCTAATTTAAAAGCTGTTGTAGCAACCTGCAGGTTTAAATTATAAGGCAAACAGCTTACAATGGCATGTTGTTTACTAAGAATTTGCTCTATAAAATCTATATCAGATACACTACCTGTAACTATATTAAAATTTAATTCTGCAGCAGGTTTCTTCTGATCAACACCTGTAACTGTAAACAGATCGCTCAACAAAGTAGCAACCAACGAACCAACTTTTCCTAAACCTATAACGGCAACATTTTTCATAGTTAATTTTTAATAAATAATTGATTGAATACAGCTTTTGTCTGCATGAAAAAATTTTCATTTTCACGAGGTAAAGTCTTAATGTAAATGCATAATACCCACTGAAATTATCAATGGAAATGCACCTGTAGTTTCAGTAAAATAAAATAGAAATGGCAAAGAAGTTATCAGGGCACGTTGGCACAGGCGCTCCGAAGAAATGCCATGTACGAATGAAGTATGTTGAACCGTGAATTCATATTGTAAAGCGTGCAAATATAAATGGCTGCCTGCTTTGTAATTACAATAAAGGCAAAATATTAACTGTTAGTTCGTCGAAGCCATTACTTTAACGCATACTGGCTTAGGAATACTTAACTCACTGCCTGTTGCCGACAATAAACCTGTTACTGCATCTCTTTTAAAAATCACCACATTGTTTGATCCCTGGTTGGCAACCAGCACATATTTACCGGTATTATCAATTGTAAAACTGCGTGGTTGTATACCTAACACACTTTGAGTACCCAACATTTTTAATTTACCAGTCAAAGCATCTACCGAATAAATGGTAATGTAATTTGCTTTACCGCGGTTGGATGCATAAAGAAACTTGCCATCAGCAGAAAAATGAATATCAGCACTTCCTTTATCGGGTAAAGCACTTGTGGTATCGGAATCTATTGTTTGCACCAGGCTAACGTTATGCTTTGTAAAGTTGTGTACGGAAACCGTGCCTGTCAGCTCTTCCAGCACATAAACGTGCGGCATGGAGGGATGAAAAGCAAGGTGCCTTGGCCCTGAGCCAGGTTTCATTTTTAAACGTATTGTAGCGCTTGTATCAAGGGGTTTTGAATTATTACTTTTAAATGTATAGGCATTCACTTCATCCGTTCCAAGATCGTTGGCTACAACATATTCTTCTTTGGGCGAAAAAACAGTCATGTGTACATGTGGCGCTTTCTGACGGCTCTCCACAATGCTGGCCCCGTAATGCTGTATGGTTTGCGCTGCTGGTTGCAAGCTGCCATCATTATTAACCGGAAGTATTGAAAGACTTCCTCCGGTG
>JBKJNG010000075.1:0-4407 GCA_046596065.1 Phnomibacter sp.
TATTGCCAATATGAAAACCTGCCAGGAAGTTGAATGTAAAAGGGCCGAGTAAAAAATATCCAAAAGCAGCTCCGCAAAATAAGCATAATGAAACACCCAATACAGCAAAGCCTGTGCCATGCAATTCCTGTTGTTTAAGTGCAGGTTTTACAAAGCGCCATAACTCCCAGAATACATAGGGAAATGCAACAATAAAACCGCCTGTAAATGCCATAGTAATACCACTTACAAACTGCCCGCTGAAACTAGTTGTTTGCATGCTTATCTCAACTGGCGGCATACATAATGTATCGCCTGCTTGTAGCCAGTGGCTAAGGCTGCAAAAGAAACGGTAAGTAATAAAATCCTGGTTAATCGGTCCAGTAATTACGTTGTCGAAAATCCAGTCGCGGTAAAAAAAAGTATAATACCCATTAATAAAACGGCCAGCAAACTGCGAACAATATGTCCGCGTAATTCTTCAAGATGATCAACAAAAGACATATGCTCCCACAGTCCCGCCTTGCTGAAATTTAATACCAATGACATGCTGGAGATTTTTAATTTATGATCTGTGATGTGTGATGTAATCTTAAGTGTAGGTACTCCACAAGAGATTAAAAATGAACAGCCGGCAAATGCTGGCCGTTCATGTAATTGACAGTTTTCAAAACAGTCGTATCAATATAGGAAAGGGTTAGTTTACTTTGCAGGAACGGTTTCTTTAGCGTTCTGACCATTTTCAATTTCCTGGCGTATATTATCTTTTGCGTCTTTAAATTCACGAACGCCTTTACCTAATCCCCGCATAAATTCAGGGATTTTTCTGCCGCCGAATAATACCAGCACGGCAACTATAATCAATATCCATTCGGATCCTCCTGGCATGCTCATAATAATAATTTTTGATGATGAAACAATTCAGCCTTTTCCAAAGGCTACATAATAAATGGCCCAACAATTGCCAACACCTGTGCCTTGGTTAATGGTTCGTCAAATGCTTCTGATGCGGCAGCTGCTGGAATAGCAAAGCCACTGATGTTTACAATTTCGACCCCTGCCTGGTTTGTATTTTCTTCGCCATTATAGCTTGCCTGTACAGCTGCACCAATGCCTGTTTCTTTACCGGTTATCCAGGGTTTTAAAGTAGGTGCATGGCCAGCATTTTTACGCATCTGGCGTATGTGTGATGCATGTCTTGCTTCAACAGAATGTATGTTCAATGCTGAGGTTAAATAATCCCCGCCCATCACAATTTCAGCGGCCCTTCCTTTGTATGCTCTTACGCCGGTATCTTCAAAAGTTTGTGCTACTGCAAGAAAGGTTGCATAGTTGCCAAATACATCTGCGAAAGCACCGCCTGCGGTAAAATCAAAAGTTGGTTTTTGTGCTACTGCACCTGCTCCGCCAACAGCTGTTACTGCTGCTTTCAAAAAAGCTACATGCGCATTTTCATGATCGCGAATGGTAGTTATTGCACCCGTTGCAGCACCAGCGGGAACAAGACCTGAAGCAGCTGCGCCCATGGTGTAAAATTCAGCTTCAAGATATTCTAATGTTAATGCGTAATTCAGCACGTCAAGAACTACTGCGTTGCCTGACTGTCCGTAGGCCTTGTTGAACATGGATCCTAATGCGAATGGTAATGCAGATAGTGCAATCCTGCTGCCAATTTTTGAAAATTGTTTCATCGCATCTCTACGGTTATCCAGCCGCTCATATACTTCGGGATCCGTTTTTTCTATTTCGCCAATAATATTTAAAAGATTCATAATTGTATTTTTTAAGAGGGTAAGCGACTAGCGTTTATTTTAGTTTTTACATAAGTGCCGGCAATAGACAGTACTTCACCGGGTGTGCGGCTTTTATCGAGTCCGTTTGCATCAATTACGGTGTTATCAGCAAAAGTTCCGTTACTGATAAGGTCGCGTATGAGTGAAGCATGTCTTGCTTCAACAGAAACAATTTTTCCGGCAAGCACCAGGTAATCGGGATTGGTGATTAATCTGCCCGCACCATTGTATGCGCTAACACCTAAATCTTCAAATGCTTTTGCAGTATCCAGTACACTGGTGCGGCTGCTAAAATCAATACTGCTGAAATCTACTTCCAGTGCTGGAATAGCCCTGCCTGCAAGCGCAGTTTTAAAAAATTCCCTGTGTGCAATTTCATGATCCCGGATATCAGTCAACAACGATTTTTCGTTGTCCGTAATACCAGTAAATGGAGTAAGAACTACTTGTGTGTAGAACGCAGCTTCTAATTGTTCAAGTGCGTACGCATAATTTAAAATCCCTGTATCGCCACTACCAAGATCAACACCACCATTATTATTGTTGTCATCTTTTTTACATGCTGCTGCAAGTAACATAGCGCCTGCAGATGTTGCGCCTGCGTAGCGGAGGAATTTTCTGCGTGACACATGTTCAATGTTTTTATCATTGATATCGGGTGTCGCCTTGCCGGATAAGATGTCTGTAGGCATAAAACTTTGTGTTTGTTGTAATTAAATAAGGTTGTGACACAGTTACGGCTGCAGACGAATTATGGTTTGCAACTTTTTATTTATTTCCAAAAACAGGGTATGGCAGGTTGGTGAAACGTAAGCTGGTAATACGTTTGCTGCGAAAGATTTTTTTCTAATGAATAAGTATATGTAGTGGTAAGAAAATTTTGATATGAGTGGCCCCTAAAAATTGGGAATTAATAAGTAACAATACAAGCTTGCAGATTGTAATTATGTGCGAGGCCCGAAAGCAGCATTACCTGCCGATATTTTTAAAATGTCTTCGCTATGTTAATGATTAACCCGTACACAAATGCGATAATGCGGTAGGTAAAATGCAGGAAGTTTTGATCTGGATAACATACAATCTGCCGAAAATAATTTTATGCCTTAATGTATTTACGGCGTCAATGTGGAACGCGTTAAAATTTTGTGAAGAAGGAGTTTTTTAGTCGGATTAATTATAGCAGGCTTGATGGGTAGTACTTATAAATCGCACAAATGTTTTGCTGTGCAGTGGGTAAAATGAAACGCCTGATTAGAGTTGCAGCCAAGCAAGAAATTGCTTGTGCAGATATGTAAATAGCGAAATTTTAAGCCTGTTGTAAAGCAGGTGTTTAGGGCGGAACATTTTAATAAACTCTCTTCTTTTCAGCCACGATGTAAACTGTGCAACTCTTATAGCAAATATCTTTTCTAAAATATCAATTTACAACGGTTTATATAATATTCGGAAGGCCCTACAAGAGCAGCGATGTGGAGGGGGTAAAGCGAACTGTGTATGAATTGATTTCTTTACAGTTTAGACTGGCTTAGTGGCTGAAACAATTCAATTATTGAGAACACCAACCTTGAACATAATAACTGCTTATAAATATTTAATGATCCATAATGGCCAATACGAAACATCATAGGTGGTATTCCAATAGAAGCAGATTTTTATTTTGCCTGTAAGCGAAGCAAACCAGCATCAATCTCCGATACTACTGTATTTGCTGCCGCCAGTCTGTCTGTTACGGATGGATATACGCAATAGAAAAGCTTTGCCCGCTATATGGGCCATACAAGCTCACTGTAAATCCGAAGGTTTGTAAAACATCGAATGTTAAAATATCGCCGGCTGTAAACCTGCGGCCGCAACTAATACTGCACCATACGCCATACAAATTGCTCGATGGTTGGTAATTTTGACAGACCACGGTGTTATTTACATTCAGCGCAAGGTTCGTGTTGCAATTAGTTAGTATCGGATCCCAAAGGATAGATCCGGTTACCTGGTAAAAACCGGCTATGGGAATGGTGTAGATGCCGGTTGCAAGGTTGTAATTATTGCCACCCGCCTGCTCAATATTAGCCCAGCCAACTATTCTGGTGGGTGAGCCGCTTGGCACACTTAACGAACCAGAAAAGGTTTTACCATAAATAGCGACAGATGGTAATGCCGCCGGAAAACTTTGCCAACTGGCCAGGCCAGTAACATTGGTAGTAAGCACCCTGCCGGCCGCCTGTGTGCCATCTATAATTTTTATTTTACCATTAATCTCCAAATTGCCGTTTACCGTTTTTATGGCCAGGCCGCTACTACTCGTAAAAATACCAGCCGTGCCCGTATGCTGTATGCAACCACCCCGGTACCGCTATTAGCCGAACCATAAATACGCTTGCCCCCACTGGTAAGTCCTTGCACTCCATTACCAATACCAAAGCTTTGTCCGCTAAAGGCATTGCCGGCCCCGTTGGTATTGGCAATTGCGAGGCTGGTGCCGCCGCTGGCATCGCTGCCCGAAAATGGTAGCACAAGACCACCCGTTTGCCAGGTAGCATAACCGCTGGCATCACTGGTAAGCAATTTGCCCGCACCAGCATTGCTGCGTATGCGTAATGTGCCGTTGATATCGAGCTTTGCCGAGGGCGTTTCTGTA
>JBKJNG010000171.1:0-2530 GCA_046596065.1 Phnomibacter sp.
AGAAGGAGCCAACAAACTTCAGTTGGGCATGTTGGCCATGCAACGCGGCGATACCAAACAAGGCGAAGCTTATATCCGACAGGCCATCCGTCTTGGTATTCCCGATAAAGACGGCGCTGCTATGGCCTACTTACAAATGTGCCAGATATACATGAACAAGCAACATTTTAAAGCTGCCAAAGACATGTTCCGTAAGGCAAAAGCTGAAAAGCCTAAAAATAAAGACGTGGTTGACCAGATAAAAAAACTGGAGAGCTATATTAGCAGAATGCCTGGATAATTGGTCCGCCCAATTTTCGATAATTACACTAAATAAAATCGGCTGTCCCGCGAAAGGGCCCAGCCGATTTTATTTAAAAGACATGGTCGTAATATATTTCTTAGCAAACAGATAAGGAAAGCATCCTTTAGGCTCAATTGTCATTTCTTTCCCCATCCCTTTTCTTGCCCTAATTCCCTATAATTTTTATCATGGTACCGGGCGTTATTTTATCTGCCAGTTTCATTCCATTGAGAATTGCCAGCTCATTCAGCCTGGTTACCGGAACAGCATAATCTTTTAACGCTTGTTCAACAGTGGTGTTTGAGTTAACCGTTTTGATGCGAATTCGTTCGGGTTTTTTATTAATTTTTCTCTGATCGGTAAGTATGCTAAATCCCTCTGAGGCATGGGTAAAGTACGGCGAATAAGTACTAAAGTCAGCCTGGAGACAAGCCCCCAACAGCAGGTATACCAAGCCATTGTATTTGATAAAATAAGAAAGCGTTCTTATTGGTGGTTGCTGTTGCTGTTGCCCCTGCCCGGGTTTACTATCGGCTACCATCGCAATGGCGGGAAGGCCGTTTACAGTTATTTGGGTTGATTGCAGTTGCTGCAAATTGTTTTGCTGCAACATATTAGCGGCGGCTTCCTGCAAATCCTTTCCAGGAGCCGTCATCAACATAAAAATTGCTTTTCCATCTTTAGGAGCCAGTTGTACTTTCTCCGGTGTATTCTGGTAATTCCAACCCTGTGGCACCGGGAACTGAAATTTCAATTCGGGATGATAGAATACTCCGTTTTCCAAATAACCCTGGCGGGGATCTTCACCATATACGATACCCTCAATCCTTTGCAAATAGCTATTTCGGTTAACGATGGCGTTGGTAAGATTTAATTTGGTTTTCCATTCGGTTGCCAGCTGTTTGACTTTTGAATACCTGTCACCAGGGTTAGGGTGGGTCGATAGAAACTCCGGAATTTCTGCGGCAGCAGTTCCCTCGCTTTGGCGTTCAAGGGTCATGAAAAAATCTGCCATTTTTGTGGCATCATACCCAACTTTTGACGAATACTCCACACCCAGTTCATCAGCCTGCCGCTCTGCATCCCTGCTATATTTCAAAAATAAAAGTTGTAAACCCTGCGAAGCCGTTTCTGCATATTGCGCAAGTCTCGAATCGATAATTACACCGGCAATTATGCCTATTTGTCCCAACAGGGCATTTCGTTGTTGCTTTACACTATGCCTTGCTGTAATATGGCCCGTCTCGTGACCTAATACTCCTGCAAATTGAGCTTCATTGTTAAAATACGCCATTATACCCCTTGTAAAATATACATATCCGCCGGGCGTTGCAAAGGCATTTAAAACATCCGAATCAAGTATTTTATATTCATAATTTAGGTTTGGCCGGTGTGAAATGGCTGCTATTTGATGGCCTTTTTGCCTGATAAATTGCTGTAGCGATGAATCGGGGTACAATCCGAACTGTGCCACAATTTGAGGGTCTGCTTCTTTGCCAATGGCGATTTCTTGTGCTTCAGACATTAATACCACCTCCTTTTTACCCGACACCGGGTTGCGGGCACAGCTCTGAAAAATGAAAGATGTCAGTAGCATGCCTAGTATAAGTGTATTATTTTTCATTAAAATGCGTTTAGCATATTCGCTAAAGAATAGTACCAAGCGTTTGATATTCAACAAATGTTCAAAAATACCTGGTAGTTAAAATGTGCAGTTTTTACCGCCTTTTTGTTTTTTAAAACGGATGTGACCATGCTTGCAGCATCTTTATACCTTCTATGAGAAATTGTTTTGTAAAAACAGGTATAACCACGTTAACGTCCCTGGTATGCATTATTTCGATCTATTCCCAGGTAACCATTTGCAGCTGGAACATACAGGATATTGGCAAAACGAAATCGGATGCAGAAATTCAGTTTATTGCAACGACGATTATAGATTTTGATATTGTAGCCATACAGGAAGTAGTTGCCAAAGATCCCGGCGGCGCACAGGCAATTGCCAGGCTTGCAAATGAACTCAATCGCATGAGCAACAAATGGGACTATACCATCAGCGACCCAACCAGCAGCAGTGCGTATAAAGCAGAGCGTTATGCATTTATCTGGAAAACATCAAAGGTTACAAAAATGGGCAAAGCCTGGCTCGAAAAGCGGTATCATTTAGCAATTGACCGGGAACCATACTTCGCCACTTTTAAAGCGAACTGCACCATATTTACAGTCGTAAATTTTCATGCTATAACT
>JBKJNG010000379.1:0-5994 GCA_046596065.1 Phnomibacter sp.
GTAATTTTCTTCATTTCTCATTATGTGCCATAAATTGATCAAGGTTTTTTTGCTACCTGCTTTGATTGCTTTTACTGCCTTTGCGGGTTTTTCTCAAAGTAATAACCCGCTTTTTAAGTTGGTTCCATCCAGTCACTCCGGCATCACCTTCAGCAATACTTTAACTGAAACTGATAGTTTAAACATTCTTAGCCAGGCCAATATTTATAATGGTGGGGGAGTGGGTGTCGGCGATTTTAACAATGACGGACTAATGGACATTTACATGGCTGGCAATATGGTATCTAATAAGTTATACCTCAACAAGGCCGGGTTGAAATTTGAGGATATTACAGATGTCGCCAATGTTGGTGGAGATGGTCACTGGTGTACCGGCGTTTCGGTGATAGATATTAATGGCGATGGATTGCAGGATATTTATGTATCGGCTTCTTTCAGAAGAGAAAACCCGGTTTTGCGCACCAATTTGTTGTACATAAACCAGGGTAATAATAAAGATGGCATTCCTGTTTTTATTGAATCGGCAAAGGCATACGGGTTAGATGATTCCGGTTTTAGTACACAGGCCTATTTTTTCGATTATGATAAAGATGGTGACCTCGATTTGTACCAGGTCACTAACGCATTGTACGATCCTAAAACACCCATTCGTTTTCGCCCAAAAGTTACTGATGGAAGTACGCTAAATACGGACAGGCTTTATCGGAATAATGGCGACGGAACTTTTACCAACGTATCTAAACAGGCCGGTATTTTAATGGAAGGCTGGGGCCACGCAGCCTGTATTTCAGATTTTAACATGGATGGCTGGCCAGACATTTATGTGGCCAATGATTTTGTTTCCAACGACCTGCTTTACATTAATAATCACGATGGAACTTTCACTGATCGGTTAGCTGATTATTTCAAACACACCAGTTGGAACGCTATGGGTTCGGATATCGTTGATATCAACAATGATGGCTATCCTGATCTGATTTCTTTAGAGATGTTGCCTGAAGATAATCTTCGTAAAAAAAGAATGTTGAGCGGCAACGAATATTATAATTATTTCAACAATGAACAGTTTAATTATACGCACCAATACGTAAGAAATGTGTTGCAGTTAAACAGTGGCAATACACCATTGGGCCATCCTGTTTTTAGCGATATAGGATTTATGGCCGGCATCTATCAAACAGACTGGAGCTGGTGCCCGCTGGTAGCAGATTTTGATAATGATGGCATGCGAGATATGATCGTTTCAAATGGTTTGCCAAGAGATGTAACTGACCTTGATTATATAGCTTACGACAACGAGCAGAATGGGGGCGCTGCTAAGCTTTCGCTTGCCATGGCACATACATTGCCTGTTGTAAATATTCCCAATTACGGGTTTAAAAATATAGACGGATTGTCATTTGAAAATGCAACGGTAAACTGGGGTTTGGGCAATTCATCTTTTTCAAACGGCAGTGCTTATGCCGATCTTGATAATGATGGTGATCTTGATTTTGTAGTGAATAATATTAATGGGGAAGCATTTGTTTATGAAAATAATTTGAACAAAAAAGATCAGCAAATTATCAGTCATTTTCTTTCAGTAAAACTGGTTGGCAATGGTTTAAATAAAAGCGCCATTGGAACACAACTGCATGTTTATTTTGCCGGCAAGCAATTGTATTACGAACACGAGCCTGCCCGTGGTTATTTATCAACGGTTGATGACCGGGCGCATTTTGCCTTTGGTGCTGTTGATCATGTTGATTCAATAAAAGTAAAATGGCCGGATGGAAAAACACAATTGCTTACCGGAGTAAAACCCGATCAGCTTTTAACAATTACCTACGCGAATTCAACAGATGACCATACTGTTCCAGTAAATAAACCTGTTTATTTCATGCAGGCAAATAATCAGTTAAATATTCATTACAAACCTGCTGAAACTGATTTTATTGACTACAACATTCAACCTACGCTGCCACACAAACTAAGCCAGTTTGGGCCTGGTATTGCAGTAGGCGATATTGATAAAAATGGTTTCGAAGATTTTTATGTAGGTGGAAGATCTGGTATTCCCGGTATCTTTTTTATGCAGGATAAAAATGGATTATTTTCTATTGACAGCACACGTATACCAAGAGGCGCAGAAGAACTTGAGGAAGAAATGGGCGTGTTGTTATTTGATCTTGACAACGATGGTGACCTTGACATGTATACCGTTAGTGGTAGTTATGAAATTCCACCCAACGACCCGGCAGCTCAAGACAGGATTTATATCAACAATGGAAAGGGAAAGTTTCAAAAAGCTACGAATGCTTTACCAAAAGAAACCACTAACGGCTCCTGTGTTCGTGCGGCTGATTTTGATAAAGATGGCGATCTTGATTTGTTTGTGGGTGGTCGTGTTGTGTCAGGTGCGTATCCATCAAATCCTAAAAGTTTTTTGTTGAAAAATGTAAACGGAAAATTTACAGATGTCACGGAACAGCTCTGTCCTTCATTAAAAAATATGGGAATGATCACAGATGCATTGTGGTCGGATTTTGATAACGATGGCAAAGTTGATTTGATATTAACCGGTGAGTGGATGCCAGTTACTTTTTTAAAAAATACGGGAACATCGTTTGTAAATATTACTGCAACAACTGGTATTAATAATCATGTTGGTTGGTTTAATAGTTTGGTAGCGGGCGATTTTGACAATGATGGTGATATTGATTATATCGCAGGAAATCTCGGACTCAATTCAAGTTATCATGCGTCTGTATCGCAACCAATGACCTTGTATGCAAAAGATCTTGACAACAATGGATCACTTGACGCGATGGTGTTTTGTTATATGAAAGGAGATGATGGCATACAGCATCCATTTCCAATGCACGCTAAAGATGATTTGGTTGGACAGTTGGTTTCTATCCGAAAAAAATATCCAACTTATAAAGCTTATGGCCTTGCAACAATGGATAGCCTGTGGAGCGAAAAAGATAAGGCAGGGGCCATTAAAAAAACAGCTAATGATCTTGAAACAAGTTATATAGAAAATAAGGGAAATGGAAAATTTGAAATAAAACCATTGCCACTTTTAGCGCAGTCAGCACCGATTTTTGGTATGATAACAGAAGACATTGATAATGATGGAAATCTTGATGTAATGCTGGTTGGAAATGACTTTGGCATGGAGCCCTACAGCGGTCGTCACGATGCATTTAATGGCTTGTGTTTAAAAGGTGATGGTAAGGGAAATTTCAATCCAATGCCCCTACAGGAAACAGGGTTTTTTGTGAAAGGAGATGCGAAAGGCCTGGCAAAAATTTATACTGCTAACAACAATCCTGCGTGGATAGCCACTCAAAACCAGGACAGCGTGATGGTATACGCCAAACAGCAAACAACTTCATCTGAACATGATAAAATAATAAGCGTTAAATCTGATGATTTTTGTGCAGATCTTACTATGGATAACGGTAAACATCGACGGGTAGAATTTTATTATGGTTCATCGTATTTGTCGCAATCAAGCCGTAAATTTTCGGTAAATGATCATGTAAAGAAAATTGTAATAACTAATTATAAAGGTCAAAAAAGCGAGGTGTTATGAGGCAGTTAATGGTGATCTTTTTTGTTGCGTTTTGTTTTACAAATGTTCGTGCACAGCAGGATGATGGCTGGAAGAATAAAATGGAAAACGCGGCCTATATACACAGCGCCATTAAGGAGGTGACTGACGTAATGGTGCACGATATTTATTCGCCGCCCGTTGCAGCACGAACCTATGCCTATAGCTGCATTGCAGGTTACGAGGCAGCGTTGCCGGGCAATTCAGCTTTTCATTCACTGGCAGGGCAGTTGCATGGATTAACTAGTTTGCCCAAACCAATTGCCGGCAAAGAATATAGTTATGCATTAGCTGCCGTGCAGGCAATTTTGGGCGTAGGTAAAACAATGGTTGTGTCGGAAGAAAAAATTACTGAATTCTACGAAGGAATTATGAAGGAATTTAAGTCGCAAATTCCTGCCGATGTATATGATAATTCTCTGGCGTATGGAAAAGAAATAGCGAATGCAATTATTGACTGGGCTGCGCTTGATAATTACAAACAAACAAGAACTTTTTCAAAATATTCACCAACTAATGATGCTGCTTCATGGAAGCCAACACCACCTGCTTACATGAAAGCTATTGAGCCACATTGGGATAAAATCAGGCCCTTTGTTATCGACTCTGCGCAGCAGTTTAAACCTGCCAGGCCAACTATGTTTTCAGCTGATTCAAACAGCCAGTTTTACAGAGAAGCTTTAGCTGTTCGTGATACTGGAATGCATTTGTCGGAGGAGCAAATACAGGTTGCTAATTTTTGGGATTGCAATCCTTTTAAGTTGAATGTAAACGGGCATGTTATGTTCGCGTCAAAAAAAATATCGCCGGGTGGTCACTGGATGAATATCACACGCCTTGCCTGCCAGTTAACAAATGCTGGCCTCGTTCCGTCATTGGAAGCTTATGCCTGTTCTGCCATTACTATTTCTGATGCATTTGTAAGCTGCTGGGACGAAAAATATCGCAGCAAGGTGATTCGCCCGGAGACCTACATTAACAAATACATTGATGAAAGCTGGCTGCCCTTATTGCAAACGCCGCCATTTCCTGAGTACACCAGCGGGCATAGTGTAATATCAACTGCATGTGCCGAAGTGCTAAGTAAAATATTCGGCGATCATTTTTCTTATACCGATTCAACCGAGGTTGAATTCGGAATTCCGGTTCGCCATTTTGCTTCTTTTAAACAAGCAGCAGCAGAAGCCGCCATCAGCCGTTTTTATGGGGGTATTCACTACATGCCTTCCATTAATAACGGTGTGGAAGAAGGAAAACTTATTGGTCTTTATATGACTCAAAAACTGAAGACAAAAAATTTGTAAATAGTAGTGCATTTGAGTCAATATTAATTTTAAAAGATAGCCATGACTAAAATTCCCCGTTCGATATTTTTAGCGATGGTTTGTTTTATACTAACCAATGTTTCTTATTCGCAAACCATAAAAGGCACCTATGCCATTAAAAACGTTACAACCGGAATGTTGCTGCGAATTAAAGATGCCAACAAAGCGAACGGCACTCCGCTCGTTGCTTACGATCCTGTAAACTGGAAATGCATGACATGGGATTTTCAACAGGTAGAAGGTCAGATTTACCAGCTTAAAAATTTATTTACCGGTAAAACATTTGTAGCCAAAAATAGTGTTGCTGAAGGTGTAAGCCTGGACCAACAGCCTTTTGAATCAGGTGCGGCTTCACAGCAATATGAATTTATTCCCGCAGGAAAAAATACTTACTTGATAAAATTAAAAGACAGTAATTTATACGTTACGCCTTCCGACAGTAATGGCAGCATAAATTCTGATATTATACTGTCAAAAAAATCAAATAGTAAATTACAGCAGTGGAATATTTACGAACAGCATCCCACGATGTAACAACGGCAAAGTTTTTGTTGAAGTAATTCTAACGTTCATTCAATTCAATCACGAAATTTCTTTAGTAAAACTTTTCCTGTAGTTAAGCGGGCTCATATTTTTTTTAAGCTTAAATTTTTTATGGAAATGTGAGATATCACCAAATCCGCTTTCGAAACCAATATCAGAAATAGGCTTGTCAGTATTTACTAATTGCTGTGTGGCGTAATTTATACGGTAGTCCATCACAGTTTCTATAAAAGTTTTTCTTGTCATACGTTTAAAATATTTGCAGAACGCGGTTGATGTCATGCCGGCAATTGTTGCTGCTTCTTCGAGTATGATTTCATCCCGGAAATTTTCTACGATATAAGCAAGCACATCGTTGATTCTTTTTTGTTCATTAGGTGTTTCGGTAAAAGGTTGTTGTTTTTTATCAAGCAATCGATAGTTCTTTGATATCGATAACTGGTGAAGGATATCTAAAAAATGCAGGAGTTTTTTAAAAGGATTTTCTTCATCAAAAAGCAATGCTAACGATTCCTTTACGGCATTGGT
>JBKJNG010000486.1:0-4077 GCA_046596065.1 Phnomibacter sp.
GTCCAATAAGATAACCGCTCAAGCCAAAAAAAAGTTCAACACCCCAAAATCCAAAATGCTCTACTACTTTTCCAAAATGTGCAATTAACACCAATGAAATAGCAATGGCACGTGCAAGGTCTAAACCAAAGCTTCTTGAATGATTTTTCATTAAAATGTTTTTATTATCAAAAAAAGTTTTTGTTATTCATTGGCGCATCACTTAAAACTTTATTCAACCTGCATAATATTCTCACTTAACTCTTTGCCGTACAAGTACCAGGGTCTTTTTGCTGCTGTTTGCATAGCCGCAAGTCCTGCCTCCGCAACCAACCCGGGATTGGCAATTAATTTTTCTATAGCATTCTGCAACTGTCCGGTTGATGCCGCATCTACCAACCAACCATTTTTCCCATTTTCTATTAAATCGGCACCAGCAGTGTTATAAGTTGTTATCACAGGCGTACCCTGCGACATAGCTTCAGTAATTACGAGTCCAAAACCTTCAAATACAGATGGAAATACAAAAACATCATGCTCCCGCATTAGTTGTAATATCTCTTGGTGCGGTTTTGAAGGAACCCAGGTACATTTTGATAAAGCGGCATCTAATGCAGCACAACTTACCGAAGGCTTATGGCCTACCACGGTAAGTTGTACCTGATCTTTAAGATTTTTTACAACTTCAAAAAGATCAGCAATGCCTTTTCGCTGCGATAATCCACCAACGAATAAAACCTTCAGAGGTCTTGCAGCGGAACTGCTATAATTTCTTTCGGATATTACCTTGGGAAATCCATACGGAATAACCTTGGCATTACTTAATTGTTGCGGATATTGGGAAAGCGTTTTTGCGGTAAAGGAACTAGCTACAAAAATGCTATCTGCCAATTCCATCTCCTCATCCTTCCTGGCTAATTTCTCGCCTGAATTTTTAACTCCCACTAATGTAGAAGCCCACTCGGGCCAGCGCCTGCGTTCTTCTTCCAATATAGTTTGCGAAGCCCTCCAGTACCCGATTGGCAAATCATAGTAACAATGAATACCTAACGATTTTGCCTGCTTAAAAGATGCCACACAGCCATCTTCATAAGCATACACCCCTTTTATTTTATTCTTTAAATGCTTTATTCTTTTACTTACAAATAAGTCATGTTGTTTGTAGACAGCATCAATACAAAACCTACCTGTTTCATGTTTTGTCAAACTTTTAAACCCGGCTTTTAAAGATATAAGTCTGCCAATTTCAAACCATGGGTATGAATGTGTCACTGTTTCGATTGCGGGATCGAAATTTCTTCTCTGTATTTCAGCAAAAGGGCCAAATTGTGCCAATTTATTTAAGAAAGTCCCGGGGAAGGAAGCTATGCTTGTGTCGAACTCGTTTAAAAGCTTTGCCTCCATAAATCCATTTAAAGCAGCCCTAACATTTGCATTACCAGTTGGATGGGAAAAAAGAATCATTTGTTTTGTAAGTGTGTTGCCGGAACGTTTACTTATTCAACCGCAGTATATTCCGCCATTTTTCTACAAGAGTTGACGCTGCAAATTTTTCATCATAAATGGCAATTTGCTTTAGCCTGTCTACCCTTCCCTGCAATAAGTCATCTGCAAATTGTAACACCTGTTTTTTTATTTCTTCATAACCCAGCGTAGCCGGTATTACACGTGTAGAAGCAGGATCAAATGCGATATCCTGTATTCCACCTTTATTGGTAGCAAGCCACGGCAGACCAGCCCCCATGGCTTCCAGCAAACATACCGGCAATCCTTCGGGGTGGGTAGAAATCAATAAAAAAGCATCTAACGACGCAATTACATTTTTTAATCCTTCTAACCCTTTAAATGTGCCCTGGTAATTTATCTGCGGGTAACTATTAAAAAATGTTGGGGGATAATTATTCCCCTGTCCCCATATATTAAATTGAATATTACTGCAATCGGGATCCTCGCTAAGCCTGCATAAAACATCGATACCTTTTTCCTTAATTAATCTTCCGTAATATCCAAACTGTATTTTTTCACCAATGGCGGGCTTCGATTTATCAACCGTAATTTTTCTGGAAAAACAAGGCACTACATTTATATCTCTGTGCAGTACTTTTTTCATATCAAACGAGTTGCTGGCAGAGCATGCAATTACGGTACCCGCATCTTTTAAAGTTTGCCAATACCGTTTACCCCAGGTAGACTGGTCCAATGCATCACCCGCTGTATGATGATGATGTACCCAATAACTTTTCCGCCGGATAAGCGAAGCGAATATGCCTAAACTTTCACCTTGACCGTTGGTATAAAGGGCATCGTATTTGTTAAACCCAAGAAAAAAGCCTTTACTAAAAAGCCAGGCCATTGTTCTTATTCCTGCCTTACCCCGATTGAAATAAACATGCTTGCATGCAGTCTTCAGACAATTTTCATCACTCGGTTTCATTTGAAAATTTGGAACAATCAATGTTATTTCCAAGCCAGAAGCCGACATGTAATCACAAAACTCCAATATGTGGCTTTCGATGCCACCAGTTTCCATTAACTGTGTAATATAAACAAGCAAACGCTTCATTCTAGATTAAGATTTATTACAGCCAGCATTAAAATCCGCTGCCATAAACCTTTTCAATTTGCTTTTTATTTATACCTAATTTGTATGATAACACGATTAGTGCCCGAAACATTCTTGCATTAAAACTACTTTTCGATCTGATCTTTTTTATTGATCATCGGGTGATTCTTTAACGACGTTATTTCCGTTTTTTACCGATGACGAAACTATTTCGGTTAAAAAATCCCTGCGTTTATTCAGCTTCTCTTTTCTTACAACAGGAACATCAATATGATCTTTCCGCAGTACATCTTTATAAGAGATAATATCTATAAATTCTCGTACGGTTGATAACCTCGGATCAGAAGGATTCGGGTGAATTAATAATACGTTGGCACCCATTCCAAGACATGGTAATGCGCAATGAATTTTTGTTGTAACAACAAGTTTTGCCGAGCAATATCTTTTTAATAATTCGTCCATGTGTTTTTCGGAACTATCGACATACTCCTGAAAACTTACGTCAGTAATTGGGGGGTCGTGAGATATGCGTGTAAACTGCCTGCCAAACATTTTTTCCAGCTTGGTTTTTACCTCTTCCGGAATTGGATGATCTACATTATCAACCAGTAAAATCTCATCGTTTTTTTGGCTTAAATCTGCAACCCTTGGTTTAGATGTAATGGTTAAACAACTTGAGTAATAAGCCGGGATACCCCATCCTAAAAACAATTGCAGTGTTTTCAAATCCCTGCAGCCTATGGGTGCGTTTTTTGTAAAATGATCCCTTATTTTCTTGCTTGCGAGTAATTGGGAATCGGCTACATGCACTGAAACGTAAACCGGCTTAATGTTATCAGGTGGAGGAAATTTATCAAAAGAATGCATATACCACCCGTTTGCAATAAAAAGCCCCGGCTCTTTTTCATCCATCTCCGCCAAGGCTTCCCGGTTCACAACGTCAGTATTGTTTGGAAGAAATGCTTTGGCCACCATGCCTTGCAACACATCGCCTATATTATTTCTTAAGTCACCTTCTACCTGGTAGTAATATTTCATAACAATAAAATCGGGATTGAATCTTATTTTGATGGACTTAAATAACCCAATAATTTCTTTGCAATATTTTCAACACTATTATAGTCCGGCAATTGTTTCTGAGGAATTTTATTGGTTGAATCAGTACTAAAAAGTAACTGACCTTTCTGAATATAATTATCTTGTTGAATTAACTTGAATTCTGGTGGCAGCCCCCGTAGTACTACTGGCAAACCATGCTCGAGCATAGCAACTGTTGAACCGCTTTTGCCATACATAAGATGGCTTGCTCTTGAAATACCTATATCAGCCTTGTGCATGTATAGTGATATATCTTCTGCGGGCAACTTTCCAATAAAATTTACTGCTAATTCACCAAAGATTTCACTTGCCAGCGTCAGAGCTTGCTCTTTGTGAGGCCCGGCACTGCCAATTATATTAAACCGTATCGCCCTGTTTTCATTGGTGGCAATACGCTTTACAAATTCAAACTGCGCTTTTAACTCACTTACGTATCC
>JBKJNG010000521.1:0-4067 GCA_046596065.1 Phnomibacter sp.
CGAGTGAACCACTTATGGCAGCTCTTTCCAATAGCAATTCATTCCAATGCACGGTGCCTTCCCAAATTATTTTTTTAATGGAAGCCATAGCATCAGGGCTTGATTGCTGCAGGGTTACAGCGAGTTTATTTACAGCTTCATCCAATGCGTTTTTATCATTACAAACATTGGCAAATAAACCTTTCTGCAATGCCCATTCGCTACTGCGCCAGGACGACGCATCAATAGCCAGTTGACTGAATGCGGAGACACCAATTTTTCGTTCAACCACAGGGCCTACCACAAAGGGACCAATACCAATTGCAAGCTCGCTAAGTTTAATACTTGCTCCAGTTACAGCTATGGTGTAATCGCATGCAGCAGCAAGGCCAACACCGCCACCAGCGCACTTGCCATGTATGCGGCCTATAATTAATTTCGGACAATTTTTCATCGCATTAATCAGGTGTGCAAAGCCACTAAAAAAAGCCAGTCCTTCTGTACTATTTGTAATGGATTTTAATTCTTCAAACGAAGCACCTGCGCAAAATGCGCCTTCGCCTGCAGATTGTAAAATAACCACTTTAACAGCATCATCTTTTCCTGCATTTATAAAAGTAGCGGCAAGTTCTTTTAATAAAACAGCGGGTAATGAATTGCTTTGCGGATGAAAGAATTCGATGGTACTAATGCCATTTGCAGTAACCTGTTTCACATAACCATCATTAGCCATACAACTATTTCTAATTTTGTTATTGCTTAATTTTGGGATTTCTTGAAAAGCTGATTTTCATTTTTATTAAACCAGGAAAAATACTGCTTCCTGCTTTGTTATTCCCAATCTTCCACGTCCTTCATTCCTGGTTCCGAATACTTGTTTATTCTTCCCCAAACTTACGCATCCTGTAACACATCATAGCCGTTTTACCCAGTTGATTCAACAAGCGATAATTTACCACTACGCCAACCGCTGCGCCAATGCCAGGCAGCATTTGTGCGAGTTTTGCAAGGTCGAGATAATCGCGGTACTGCTGCTGAAAATCACGCCAGTCCATTTTTGAAAGATCATCGGGTATTTGCTGGCTAAACACCGACCAAAAGGCCAGGTGTGAATACACATCGGCACGGTTTACCGGGTTTGAAAATGCCAGTTGAAAAACGTACAACAGGTAAACACGTTCTTTCAAATCGCTGGTATCGTAACCGTAATTGGCCGCTACATCAAATAGAAATTTTAATTTGATGGCAAGTAATATTGGAAAATCGGCCACCGAACCAATAATGCCACTAAACCCTGTAACACCACCTTCAACAGCCGCTGTACTGCGATAATATTCTAAACGTTTTTCCACGTCCTGTTCAATCTCATGCAGGCTTTTGTTTGTAACAATAGCAGGCTTAATAAACTCAGAAGTAAACAAAACCGCCTCAATCATTTTTTTAATGACGGTCGTTAATGCCTGGTGTATTTTTTCGGGGATGATGGCATTAAATTTCTTTTGCCATTTGGCACTCAATTTATTAAATGCATTGGGTAGATGACCCATACGCCTTTGCCATGCTTTTAGCTTCCTGAGTTGCTCAATCTCGTACAAAGAATATTTTTCAAGGTTCATCATTCTATTATTACTCGTTAACTAGTGTTATGTTAAGCATTAATTCAAGGATAAAAGGTTGCCAACGTTAGCACCAGGTCTGTTACATTGCTCATGTTTAAGGTTGGCAACCTTATTTGCATCAAGACAAAATAAGCTTAACGTAACACTAGTTCTCACTAAGCAAAATTTTTTAACCTGTAGCGTAAACATAAATTATTACAACACTTTATCACGCATGTTCAAATATGTAATTTTTTTTAAAAATAGTCAACAAAAACTTTAATATTAAGAGGCTGTTTGTATACTTTGCTAACTAAACTAAAAGTTACGATAAGAAAAATTTTCTCTGTCCTGGTACTTACTTCCGTTTTGGTAGCCTGCCAAAAGGAAAAGCAAAGTCCGGCTGAAAGTCAAACCGCTGGCCGAAATGTTGCTACGCTTTCTGTGGAAAAGCTCCTGCAAGATTACAAGCCTGGTTTTATTTTACGAACGAATGGTGCTTCCTTAACAGCTGCAAGGCAAACGCTTGCAAAAAATGAAGCTAAGGAAACCGGCTATTTACCACAGCTGGGTATGATGTTCGTTAAGTCTCCCGCTTCCGTGGCTGATTTCACGGCACAGCTAAAAGGCCTTAATGTAAAAATTGGCCTCGACCTTGCGATAAAAAGCCCCGCATCATTGCGTACCAAAGAACTTAGCGGTGATAATCCACCGTCTACTGGTAGCAGCAATCCTTTTTTCTCTATTCAATGGGGCATGGATGCCATTGATGCCCCACAGGCGTGGAATGCTGGCTACCTCGGTGCAGGTGCAGTAGTGGCAGTGTTGGATGAAGGCTTTTGGCTCGATCATCCCGATTTGTCTGCCAACTTTCTTAAACCACAAGCCCGCAATTTCGTAAACCTCGATGATTTAGGTGCTCCTTATTGCGGCTTTTACCCCGAATGCGAGCCGTCTGACGTAGGCAAAAAAATTGCAGGTTTTAGCCATGCTACCCATGTATCTGGCATTATTGCAGCAATAGATAACAATATTGGTACTATTGGCGTTGCGCCTTCTGCTAAGATTTTACCTGTAAAGGTTTTATCTGACTATGCAGGTTTCGGGCTAACCTCATGGATCGCAGCAGGTATTGTTTATGCCGCCGACCAGGGAGTAAATGTGATAAACATGAGCCTGGGTGGGCTGGAATTAAAGGGATATGGCAAAGGCTCAAACGAAGTACAGGAAGACATCAGAGCATTTAACGATGCTATACAATATGCTAATTCAAAGGGAGTATTGGTTGTTTGTTCTGCCGGTAATAGTGCAATAGATTTTGACCATAATGGCGCAGCCATTTCAATGCCCGCCGGTTCACCACACGCATTGAGTATTTCCGCTACAAGCCCTTATGGTTTTGCTTATAACCCGGCTTCCGATTTAGACATCCCAACAAGCTATACAAATTACGGTTCTTCCACCATCAATTTCGCAGCTCCCGGAGGAGATTTCGATCACCCCGGTGATTTATATTTTTATGATATGGTGCTGAGTCCGGCCGGTGGACCACCTGCCAACTACTATTATTTTGCGGCAGGTACTAGTATGGCTGCACCGCATGTATCGGGTGTTGCTGCACTTATTTATGGCAAAAATCCTGGCATTAAACCCGCCCAGGTAAAATCTATCCTTGCTAAATCAGCAGATGACCTGGGTAAAAGAGGTAATGATCCATACTTTGGAGGAGGTAGGGTAAATGCCGGAAAGGCAGTGCAATAATGCTGAGTGGTGAGCAGTGAGTACAGCTGAACAATCTCGCTGATTCATCCCTTTTCGCTTCTAAAAAAATCAGGTTGGTACAAATGCCATCCTGATTTTTGTTCTGATAAAACATTAGGCTTCTCTTGTTTTTACCATGGTCAAAATGGTAGCAATGCCAACGTTTTCTTCTGTAGCATCCATTATTTCCACCAGCCATTTTACAATGCCTTTTGGTATGTCGTTTTCGTCTTTTGTTTCCTGCGGTAACTTTTCTTTACAGGTAAAACAAATATGGATAGTATCACCAGCATACACTGGTTTTGTAAAACGTAATTCATCGATGCCATAATTGAGTAGGACAGGGTTTTTATCGTAGCTATCGACAAACAAACCGGCGGCTGCGCTTATAATAAAGTACCCATGTGCCACCTGGCTTTCAAACATGGTTCCGGCAAAATCGGTTTGTTGTAAATGGGCATAAAAATGATCGCCACTTAAGTCTGCAAAAGCGTTGATGTCGTCCGCGGTAATGGTTCGGTTTTCAGTAATTAACTGGTCGCCTATTTGCAGTTCCTCAAAATGTTTTTTAAAGGGATGAAGGCCGCCGGTATTTCCTTTTGCATGCTGTTGGTACACATTTGTAACTGCGGTTAGCATGGTGGGAGAACCCTGCACTGCTACCCGCTGCATATAATGTTTTACCCCACGAATGCCGCCCATTTCTTCGCCGCCACCCGCACGGCCGGG
>JBKJNG010000598.1:0-6874 GCA_046596065.1 Phnomibacter sp.
TAATGGCGTATATGATTGGTTATTATTGCAGCCGAATATTGAATTCGGCATCAGCAAAACGCAGTGTAAAGGATTTGTAGTTCGGGTACTCGGTTATAAGGCAGAGCAGTTGCATAACTGTTTAAAATCAGTGGCAGGAATTGTGCAAAAGAACCGTATTACAATTGTCAATTATCCATTATAAATTATCAATTAATTCATTGTCTTCTGAAATTCAAATATTAATCTATTCTGCCATCACCATTGCATGCCTGCATACTGTAAGCGGGCCAGATCATTACTTACCTTTTATTGCATTATCGAAAGCGAGGGGATGGTCGTTTGGCAGAACATTATTTTGGACGATTGTATGTGGATGCGGGCATGTTTGGAGTTCCGTTTTATTGGGGCTTGGCGGTGCTGCCATTGGCTGGTCGTTTGCAAAACTGCATTGGTTCGAACATGTTCGCGGTGGTATTGCAGGATGGGTTTTACTTTTATTTGGATTGATTTATGGAATATGGGGTTTGATGCGTGCATACAATAACAAGCCGCATAAACATTTTGATACTTATGAAGATGGTATTTATGTGTACGAACACAAACATGGGCAAGCGGTAAACACTACAGAAAGATATAGGGTTACACCTTGGGTCATGTTCATTATTTTTCTATTGGGCCCGTGTGAACCGATGATTCCATTATTGTATTATCCCGCGGCAAGTGGTTCTTTATATGGAATGCTTTTGCTGATTGCTGTGTATACTTTTTTTACATTGCTTACAATGATAGTAATGGTTTTTATGGGATACTTCGGCGTGGGCTTTTTACAAACAGCTAAGCTCGAAAGATACATGCATGCGCTTGGTGGATTAACCATTTTTATTTGTGGTGCAGGAATGTTGTTTATGGGTTGGTGATTTTATTGTGCAAGTCTAAAATTAAATTCCAGATTGCATCATCAACCGGTATTCCATTTTGTAAGTTGTCTTTTTTTGTTCTCAAAACATTTTGCCCGGGATATTGAATAGAAGTATTTTCCTTGACAGGAATGGATGAAATATAATCTTCAATAACTGCATCAATTGCGCTGTTAATGAAAGGATAGTTTTGAAGCTTTGTAATATCAATGGCGATGAAAACTTGTGAGATTGCGTATTCAATTTTGCTTTTGCTTATTTGTGTTACTGATTGTCCGCCTGATAATACCATCGCCAAAATATCCAGCAATAGCGACATGCCCGCGCCTTTCCAATAACCGGTTGGTAGCTTTCTGTCAGATGCTAAAATTTCCTTTGGATCTGTACTTAAATTCCCTTTTGTATCATAACCGCCGGGCACTTCCAGTGATTGATTGCTGTTGGCATACACCTGTAATTTTCCGTGTGCGTATTGGCTCATTGCCATATCGAGTACAATCGCTTCGTTATGGTAGGGCATACCCATTACAAATGGATTATTTCCAAGTCTTGTATCCAGTGCGCCCCATGCAGGCATATTTGCAATGGTGTTTGTCCACGCAATTAGCATGCAATTTTGTTTAGCGGCTTGCCATGCATAATAGCCACCACGCATCCAGTGATTGGTATTGGCTAGTGCAATGCAACCAATGCCACTTTGTTTTGCTAATGATACCGCACGATTTGTTGCAAACAATGCGTTTATAATGCCGGGAGCGAGCTGGCCATCCCATTGTTCTATCGTTGTTGTTGCCTGTTTTAAAACGGGTATTGCATCAGGATGAATGTATTGATGCTGCACGTCATCAACAAATTTTGGAAAGCGGTTTACGCCGTGCGAATACACTCCTTCAAGACTATTTGTTGTAAACACTTCTGCACAAGCTGATGCTTTATCATTATTGAAACCATGATGAACGAGTATTTCCTGGAATACTGTTTTCATTTCATCGTAAGCTAATCGCGGCATACTAAATTGTTATGAAGATAAAATTACGCAGTATGTTTTTGCTTCGATTAATACGCTATAATAAAAGCTAAATAGAAGTACAACAGTTGCAGGGAGTGACACAACGATGATCAATCAGGGCTCATATGTTCGTCGGCAAATTTTATTAGTATATTTAAATTCACTTCGAGGTCAGCAAAACTTTATCAAGCTATTGCACTGAGGCACCCTTCGCCCCTCCGGGGAGAAGGGCCGGGGATGAGGGGGCAGTTGTTTGTTCTATCCAGCACCTGATCATATCCCGCTCTTCTTCGGTCATGTTTGTCTTGTTGTTTTGTGGCATTGTTTTCGTAACCACAACGCGCTGCATTATTTTATCTTTCAGCTTAATAATTTCAGCAGGCGTATTGTACATAACACCATTTGGGGGCGCAGTAAAAACATCATCGGTTGGTTTAGATGAATGACAACTCACACATCTTTTTTGTACAATCGCATACACTTCATCAATGCTCACATTCGCTATGCATTCGCCAGGTTTTGCAGGAGCAGAAATAAATGCCGCGGCTAATAAAATCAATACGGAAACTGGTAATACCCAAACAGATTGTCTTCCTTTTTCACGCAGGTTTAAATAATGTTTTACGCCAGCTGTTCCGAGTGAAATGATTATTAAAATCAACCACGGATATTTATAACTGAATGTGCTGGGAAAATGATTGCTGATCATTACAAACAATACAGGCAAAGTGAAATAGTTGTTGTGTAATGATCTGGCCAATGCTTTTTTACCTGGTGTTGGATCAAGCTGTTTTCCTTCTTTGGCACAACGCACCATAAACTTTTGCGCAGGTATAATAACAAAGAAAACATTGGCAGCCATCAGTGTACCAATCATTGCGCCAAAATGTATGTAGGCAGCTCTTGCACTAAACACATGTGTATAAAAATAAGCGAAGCCAATTGCTATGATGGTGCCGGTAAAAGCAAATAATAATGGCTTTTTTACTAACGCCGTCTTGCACATTACATCATAAATAATCCAGCCGGCAATAAAAGAACCAATACCAATACTTATTGCTACAGCCGGTGAAATATTTAAGACATTGGTGTCAATCAAAAATGCCTTCGCATTAAAATAGTACACCACAAATAATAAACTAAAACCAGACAGCCAGGTGAAATATGCCTCGTATTTAAACCAGTGTAAATGTTTTGGAATAGTAGCAGGAGCAGTCTTGTATTTTTCTAAATAATAAAAGCCCCCGCCATGCACCGCCCAAAGATTCCCTGCCAATTCATCCCTGACATTATCCGTTCTGTTTAAAGCATTTTCTAAAAAAACAAAATAGAAAGAAGCACCTATCCATGCAATGCCAAAAGTTATATGCATCAATCGCACAATAATATTTAGCCACTCCGTTAAATGGCCTTCATACACAGTTCCTTTTACCAGTAAATAGAAAACGGCAATGCCAGTTATGATAGTTAAAACTATAGCGGCATACATCCAACCTTGCGACAAACCGATTCTTTCTTCAAAAACCGTCTCGCTGTCGCTTACAATTTCTCCTTTTGTCGTCCCTGCTCTTTTTTCGATCGTGCGGAAATGATAGGTCATTATCACCAGCAGGATAAAAATAAAGGCCAGTAGAAAAAATAGAATAAGGTTCAGCATGTGTTAGTTTCCTTCAACTTTACCTGGCAGCGGCGTTTAAAACGAATTTTAAGCACTTTTGCAATATTTATATTTTGTAAAAGGGCAAATTAAAATATTTGTTTTTTAATTTGCCTGCTTGAACAGATTTTTTATAATTAATGTCAAACTTTGCGATTCATAGCAACAACGCCATTATTGGAAATGCCGTAAAAGAGGCAACAATCGTGATTGATGCTGGCAAGATTTCAGCTATATTGGACGGCTTTGCGAAAAACTTAGATTGTGAAAATATTGATGTGGCAAATAAAGTATTGATGCCTGGCCTCGTAGATCCGCATGTGCATATTAACGAACCGGGCCGGGCCGATTGGGAAGGTTTCGACACTGCAACTAAAGCGGTTATTGCAGGCGGATTAACAACACTGGTTGAAATGCCTTTGAACGCTTCGCCGGTTACAACAACAGTTGCTGGATTTGAAGCAAAACTTGCGGCTACAGATGGGAAACTGCACACTAATTGTGGATTTTGGGGCGGCATTATTCCCGGAAATGCAAACGAAATAGAACCGTTGATTGAGAAATGTGTATTGGGTTTTAAAGCATTTTTGACCCATTCCGGTATCGATGAATTTCCAAATATTATGGAAGCAGATCTGCACTTTGCTATGCCAATTATTGCAAAGCACCGCTTGCCATTACTCGTGCATTGCGAGCTTTCTGATACGCCTGCCGACGGAATATTTGATGATCCGAAATCTTACGGGCAATACCTCGCTTCACGGCCAAAAAAATGGGAAGATGATGCGGTGGCTTTAATGATCCGTTTGTGCGAAAAATATAAATGCCGTGTGCACATTGTTCATTTATCATCGGCAAATTCTATTGATCAAATTGCAAAAGCAAAACAAAGAGGTTTGCCTTTAACCGTTGAAACGGCGCAGCATTATTTATACTTTAACGCAGAAGATATTCCTGATGGGAAAACCTCTTTTAAATGCGCACCACCTATTAGAGAAAGAAGCAACAACGATAAATTATGGCAGGCCTTAAAAGATGGTATTATTGATTTTGTTGCAACAGATCATTCTCCGGCGCCGCCCGGTTTAAAACAATTAGATAGTGGTGATTTGATGAAAGCCTGGGGTGGTATATCGTCCATACAATTTGCATTACCGGTTTTATGGACCGCAGCTATAAAAAAAGATTGTACCGTTATTGAAATAGCGAACTGGTTGAGCGCCAAACCTGCGTTGTTAGCTGGTTTACAAAATAGCAAAGGGAGAATTGAAATTGGATTTGACGCAGATTTAATTGTGTGGGATCCCAAAAAATCATTTGTTGTTAAAGAAGAGATGATTCATCACAAACATAAACTTACGCCTTACTTACATGAAACCTTGTATGGTGTAGTGGAACAAACCTATTTGGCTGGTGAAAAGGTTTTTGACAATGGAATATTCACAAAACTTAATAATGGAAAAGTCATTAAACATCCAGCGAAATAGTTGTATTACATAATAACTGCTAAACGCACATGATATGTGTCAATTATGAGTCAACACTTTTTTAGAAATCCTATTATTGATGGTGAAGGAACAGCCTCGTCATCCTATGTACAACGTGCTGAAAAAATAATGCGCCGTGTAAATGACTTAGCCACCATTAGCCAGGACAAACAAGGTATTACAAGAACCTTTGGTACTACTGAATTTATAGCAGGAAGTAACAAGGTTTTATCATGGATGAAGCAAGCCGGTTTGCAAACAAGCATCGATAATATTGGCAATGTTCGCGGTCGTTTAAATAGTGAGCAACCCGACGCAAAAACATTGGTAATTGCGTCGCACATCGATACGGTTGTTAATGCAGGCAAATTTGACGGGCCGCTTGGTGTTATTATGGGTTTGGATGCTATTGAAAATATTATCGATCACAAGATAAAACTGCGATTCAATATCGAGCTGATCGCTTTTAGCGATGAAGAAGGCGTTCGTTTTCACACCACTTATTTAGGCAGCAGGGTAGTAGCGGGTAGTTTTACTAACCAACTGCTCGATATGAAAGATGAGCAGGGAATTTCATTAAAAGAAGTAATTACAGCCATAGGTGGAAACCCACTGGAATTGCAGCATGATGCTATAAAAAAAGAAGACTGGTTAGGCTATTTTGAAATCCATATTGAGCAAGGGCCGTTGTTGTATGAAAAGAAAATTCCGGTTGCCATAGTGACAGCCATTGCAGGACAGCAACGTGCTGAAATTACTTTTAAAGGAATGGCTGGTCATGCAGGTACAGTGCCCATGGATATGCGCAGCGACGCCTTGTGCGCCGCATCGGAATTTATTGGGGAAATGGAAAAATATGCGCTCGCCAATAAGGCTAATATTGTAGCAACAGTTGGTAAGTTGCACATACCTGGATCGGCTAGTAATGTTATACCGGGCAAAGTAGTTTTAAGTGTTGATATTCGAAGTCCTGTGGACGGTATTTTAACCAATGCACTTCAATCGGTAAAGAAATTATGCAGTGATATCTGCAGCAAAAGAAAGATTGCTTTTGAATGGAAACCAATACAAGGAATGCCTGCTGTACAATGTGATCCGATGCTCGTAATTCTCTTAAAAAAATCAGTGATCGAAGGAGGTTGCGAAGTGGTGGAATTAGTTAGTGGCGCAGGTCATGATGCGGTACCTGTTTCGAAGGTTGCACCTGTATCGATGTTATTTGTTCGTTGCTATAAAGGCATCAGTCATAATCCTTTGGAGAATGTTGAACTGGAAGACATTGCATCGGCAGCAGAGGTAACAGATAATTTTATTCAGCAGTTAAGTATGCTTAAATAGTTTTAAATTTTATAAATCAATATCATGAAAAAAATCGCCTTTTTATTCTTATGTTTTGCTTGCAGTATTTCCGTTTTTGCACAAGTTGGAATTGGTACAACTGCGCCTAACGCCAACGCCACTCTTGATATCACTGATGCATCTAAAGGGTTGTTGATTCCGCGTATGGATTCTGTGCATAGAAAAGCTATTCCGAATACTATTGGCATGCTGGTGTATGACAGCACGTACAAATATTTTTATTTCAATAATGGCACAGTTTGGCAAAGAATTTCAAGTAGTGCCGGCGTTGTGCCAGCTGGTCAAAATGTGGGCGATATGCTTTATTGGAATGGCACTTCCTACGCTGTTTTACCAGTGGGTGTAAGCGGTCAAACATTGCATATTTGTAATGGTCAGCTTACCTGGAGTTCTGTATGTATTCCACCAGGAATGAATCTCGGTGCCTCTCCATTGAATTTGAATTTTGATGGTGTTGGTGCGC
>JBKJNG010000648.1:0-12226 GCA_046596065.1 Phnomibacter sp.
ACACTCATACAACCTGTTTTGCAATCTTTACCCGACAAGGGCTTGCCCATAAACGTAACCATGGGTTACCCTTTGCAGCAAACCGCTGTTTATTCCTTCTTTAACCTCTATTTTACCATTCAATCCAACCTCGCAAAGCACCGCTGGCAAAGCCTGCATTTTGAGCTGGTGCAGGAATGGCTAAACCATCCACTTTGCGATTGGACCGAACAGATAAGAAGCAGCCTCAAAGAAAAAATCGTTCAGCAAATGCTGGTGCAGGTACCCGTAAAAATACTGCTTAAAAAATCCGCCATAGCCGATCTGTTATTGATGCGCATGAATGCCGAAGCAGATGTTTTTAGCCGGCTACGGCAAATGCTGCAATTAATGCAGCAGCAGCCCGCTTTGCAAAACGACGCTTTATTACAGGGCGCTATAATTGGTGCCTGGCAGGTGTTACAAGTGGCCGAACCGCTGTTCGCACAACTAAAACCAACACCTTCTTTAAACCTCATAGTGCAGGTTTTACGAAGGCATTTATCAACCGTCACTATTCCCTTTGAAGGCGAACCTTTGAGCGGCATACAGGTGATGGGGTTATTGGAAAGTCGGGGGCTTGATTTTAAACATATACTGGTTTTAGGCGCAGCCGAAGGAACATTGCCAAGAATTAATGCGCCGCAAACCTTTCTGCCCGACGGTGTAAGAAGAGCGTTCGGTCTTCCGGTACCCGAATTCCAGGATGCTATTTTTGCCTACACTTTTTATCGCCTGTTGCACAAATGCGAAAGCATGCAACTGGTGTACAATGCTTTGGTATCCGATAACAGTACGGGCGAACCATCACGTTTTATCCAGCAGCTTGCTTTTGAAACTTCTATTCCGTTTGCCTACCAGCATCCGGGTACGGTGGTTAAGCCATCGGCTATGCCAGTGATTTCAATAGAAAAAACACCCGAAATACTGCGACTGCTTAATAAGTACCTGATTCCTGAAAAGCCTGCTTATTTTTCGCCGAGCCAGGTAAATACTTATATCTCGTGCAGGCTGCAATATTTTTTTAAATACCTGGCTAACCTTAAAAAGCCGGACATCTTATCGGAAGAAGTAGATGCTGCCACGCTCGGTTCTATTGTGCATGAAATAATGGAACAGTTATATGCCAAAGCGAAGGAACACCAGGGTAATTGGATTATTACCAAAGAAACCATCAGCTGGATGCGGCAGCAAGTGGCCTATGTTGTCGAACCTGCTTTTCGTAAAGTTTGGATGAATGGTAAAACCTTTATGCCTGTTGAATTTATCGGGATACTGGAAGTTATTAAACAAGTGGTGGAGCGATATGTGGAAGGTTTTTTAACAATAGACGAATTGTACACGCCTTTCACCGTCGAAAGTCTTGAAGTAACCATGCCCCAACCTTTTGCCATACAAATTGGTCAGCAGCAAAAAAAACTGCTCCTAAATGGAAAGATCGACCGCGTAGATGAAAAAAATGGTTTGTACCGTATGGTAGATTATAAGACCGGTGGCGATAAGACCGGTTTTCATTCCATAGAAAGTTTGTTTGAAAGGGATGGTAAGAAACAAAACAAAGCGGCGTTGCAAACGCTTATTTATAGCTGGATGTTCCAGAAACAATTTCCCCAACACCAGTATTTTGAACCGGCACTTGTGCCTTTACGGGAGTTAAATAAAGCAGCAACAGATACAAGGCTTTTAATGAACATTTCTAAAACTCACATTACTGCCAATAACATCAATGAAATATTGGTAGACATTGAAGCTAATCTGCGAACGGTGTTACAGGAGATTTTTGACGAAACTGTTCCTTTTGATCAAACTACAAACTTGAAAACCTGTGAGTACTGTGATTACAATGGCATTTGTAAGCGGGGTTAAAAAGGGCATAAAAAAGCAGGACTTTATGTAGCCCTGCGCATTCGATAAGCTATCTAAACTATTATTTGTAAAAATCCAACAGGTGATGGGTGATGTTCTTAATATCCAACCCTGTTTGCACTTTTGCATCGCTACACTTTTCAATGTTGCTGGTACACACATTTGGATTAGGCGATTTAGCTTTAAGTGAAAATCCGTGTACGAGGTAACCAAGCCCCAGCACAAATGCTAGCGACCATAATAGTTTTGGAAAATGTCTGGACATAACAGCAGGTTTGAAAGATTGAACGAAGTTATTCGTAAAATGTTACAGCGAAAATGATTTTTTAATTAAGTAACTTTTTTTAACCATTGTTAACGTTGCACAGTTGCTCTTTAAGCCGTATGTAAACAACAAACCCATTTACCTTTATCTAAATTGATTCATCGCCATAAAATCATCTTTAATGAACGAAGCATTTGTGAGCCGTATAACAAAGGAATTATCAGAAATTGACCAGGCTGGGTTAACTAAAAAAGAAAGAATTATTACCAGCCCGCAGGGCGCAGAAATCACAGTCAACGGTAAGCAGGTTTTAAACTTTTGCGCCAATAATTATTTAGGACTTAGCAGTCATCCAAAAGTAATTGCAGCTGCACACGAAGCCATCGATACCCATGGTTATGGCATGAGCAGCGTGCGTTTTATCTGCGGTACACAGGACATTCATAAAACACTTGAGCAAAAGCTGGCAACATTTCTCGGAACAGAAGACACCATTTTATACGCTGCGGCTTTTGATGCCAACGGTGGTGTATTTGAGCCACTTTTTAACGAGCAGGATGCCATCATCAGCGATGCTTTAAATCATGCCTCCATAATTGATGGCGTTCGGCTGTGCAAGGCACAACGGTTTCGTTACGAACATAACAACATGGCTGACCTTAAAGCCAAATTGCTGGAGACAAAAGATTTGCGCAGCAGAATAATTGTAACAGATGGCTCCTTTAGTATGGATGGTACCATTGCGCAGCTAGACACCATTTGCGATCTGGCCGATAAATACAATGCGATCGTAATGATTGACGAATGCCATAGCAGCGGTTTTCTTGGCAAAAATGGACGAGGTACACATGAATACCGGGGTGTAATGGGCCGTATTGATATTATTACCGGGACACTCGGTAAGGCACTCGGCGGTGCAAGTGGTGGATTTACCAGCGGCCGTAAAGAAATCATCGAAATTTTGCGTCAAAGAAGCCGCCCTTATTTATTCAGTAATACGGTGGCGCCTTCGATTGTGGGCGCATCTATTGCCGTGCTCGATATGCTGACTGAAACAACTGAATTGCGTGATAAACTTGAATTCAATACAAAGTATTTCAGAACTAAAATGACGGAAGCCGGCTTCGATATAAAACCCGGCGATCATCCCATTGTACCCATCATGTTGTACGATGCGGTGGTAGCTCAAACCTTTGCAGCTAAATTGCTGGAGGAAGGCATTTACGTGATCGGTTTCTTTTTCCCCGTTGTTGCAAAAGGTCTTGCCCGCATAAGGGTACAGCTAAGTGCAGCGCATGAACAGGAACATTTGGATAAAGCCATTGCCGCATTTACAAAAGTTGGAAAGGAGTTAGCCGTTTTAAAGTGAACGCTATTTGATCGTTGGGATCATCCCCCGGATTCCCATATCCACTACTTTTTCACCTTTCAATGGATCCCATTTACCATTATGGATTACTTCTTTCCATTCAAAACTTTTATTGGTGCTTAATGATATTTCTACCACGATATCCTGTGTTTCTTTCCCCGTAATAACCAGCTTTCCTGGTTTAAAAGCCGCCGTAACCACGCAACTGCCAGCTGGTATTGGCGATGTAGCGAAAATTGGATTTACTACCGTGGTGGCGCCTTCGGGCGCCTGGCCACTTTGTTTGAATTTAACGGGCATGCCACCAACAGTTCCATTAGTTTCCAACCCCCAGTAACCTTGTTTCCGGTTGCCATTCACCATTATGGTATCTGTTTTAATGGTATAACTTTTAATAAAACTATTAAACCCGATAAAGGATGCTACAGTGCCATTAAAGTCATCATGAATGGGAACGCCGGCGATGGTAGTATCAATTCTGAATCTGATATCATAGTTCTGGTAAGCCAGCGACAGCCGTATCCATTCATATTCACCCGCCTTTATATTTTTAATAGGAAGGCTGAGAAAAGTTGCTCCATCTTTTGCAATGCTGCATTTTTCAAAATCAATGGCGTTTGTTCCACCAACGGTTGTTTCGTCTGCACGATACAATATAGCGCCGGTTCCTAATGCGGTAAGGGCATCGGGGGCCAGTTCGAGGTAATGTGCGCTCATTCCATTGAAATTGGGACTTAGAGCCGCATTTCCTGTAGGAATAATGGATGGCTGGCCAATATTATTCAGCCTCGATTGAGTAGTATCAAATTTGAATTTAAAGATGATGTTGGTGGAAGAAACATTACTGGTTTCCTTGTTACAGGAAGCTATGGCAACCAGGAACATAATCACTGGAAGAAATGCGTATTTCATAAATTACATGGATTTCAATTGGGTAAGAAATAGGATACAATTATAGTTATTTGCGTTGCTCGCAGCCTACTTTTGCTGCCAAATATAAAAACGGATGTTTCGAAGAATATTGCCTTCACTAACCATTATAATTTCATTTTTACTGGTTGCTGGTTGTAAAAACAACAACGTAACGGTTGAAGACAGTTTTAAAAAGTATTTTGATGATAATAAAGTAACAGGTTGCTTCGGGCTTTGGGACAATGCTCAAAACCAGTTTACTATTTACAACCTGCAGCGCTTCCGCGACAGCGCTTACTTACCGGCATCTACTTTCAAAATTTTTAATTCCCTTGCTGCACTTAGCACCGGCCGTATTTTTAGCGATACAGTCATTGTGCCATGGGATCGCGTGGTACGATTAAGTCCAGGCGGCGATACCATGGATTCATGGAACAAAGACATGAACATGCGGGAAGCCTTTGAGGTGAGCAATGTTGGTTTTTACCAGGAAATGGCCCGGCGTGTTGGCAAGGATACCATGCAGCATTTACTGGATAGTGTTAAATACGGTAACCATAAAATGGGTGGCGCGGTAGATAGTTTCTGGTTGAATAACAGTTTAAAAATTACGGCCGATGAAGAACTTGGTTTTGTAAAACGCCTGTTCTTTAAACAATTGCCTTTTCAAAACCGGGACCAGGAAATTGTAAAAGACCTGATGATCAGGGAGAAATCCGACAAGTACATACTCGCTTATAAAACCGGTTGGGGAACCAAAGAAAATGGCAACCAGCTTGGCTGGATTGTTGGCTGGATCGAAGAAAATATGCACGTATATTTTTTCAGCCTGAATGTTGAAAGCACTGACAAAAACATCGACATGAAAACGGTTCGTTTGAATATCCTTAAGGGTATTTTAAAGCAACAGGGATTTTTTGAAGGCCGTATGTAAAATTTTTGATCGCTGATTTTTGATGTCTGATTTGTGCGGTTCGATTTTTTTAATGGTAGAGACGCAATGCATCGCGTTTTTACACAACAACAAATATTATTCATTGGCGCAGTTTCAATACTTCAATAATCTTCTCTGGCTGCTGGCAGTTGTGCCGGTTGTATTATTGTACATAGGATACGAATACTGGAAGAAAACAATCAAAAAGAAAGCTGGTAATCCAAAGCTAATTAGCCTGATGATGCAGGGAGTTTCTGAAAACAGGAACAGGTTGAAGATGGCTTTGATTGTAGTGGCGATTGCCTTACTGGCTGTTGCCATGCTCAATTACCAAAAGCCAGTTCTGCAGGCCGGTGGCGGTTTGAAAGGTATTGATGTAATGATTGCTTTGGATGTAAGCAACAGTATGATGGCAAACGATGTATCTCCCAACAGGTTGGAGCGGGCACGTTTACTCGCTGCCCGGCTTATTGATACCATGCAGGGTAATCGGGTTGGCATTGTAGCTTTTGCCGGTGATGCTTACCTGCAGCTGCCACTTACGACTGATATAACCGCCGCAAGACTTTATTTGCAATCGGTCAGCACAGGCCTGGTGCCCAGGCAAGGCACAGATATTTACGATGCGCTTGAACTGGTAAACCAGTCGATGGACCCCGCAGCGCACCAGTACAAAGCCGTTTTATTAATTACAGATGGAGAAGAACTTGATAAAAAAGCCATGGATGCAGCCAAAGAATTGAAAGCATCCGGCATTGTTATTTTGCCTGTTGGTATTGGCACTCCAAACGGTGCCACTTTGCCCGGCGATAATGGTGGACCAAGAAAGGATGATAAAGGCGAAATAGTGGTGAGTAAGCTTAATGAAGAGTTATTAAAACAACTGGCAACCGAAACAAACGGAACTTACAGGTTGATGGGAGAAACGGACGAAACTTTAAAATCGATTGTTGCTGAACTAAAATCGATGGATCAAAAGCCAATATCAAACGCCAGTCTTGTAAATTACAAAAGCTATTCACCCTGGTTAATTGCTATGGCGTTTATACTGCTGCTGATCGAATTCTTTTTACCTGCAAAAACAAGAAATAAATTATTACAACAAAAGGTTAAAGCTAAAAAGACTGGTTTAAAACAAGCAGCTGTTTTGGGCTTATTGCTATGTGCAAGCTTTGCTTGCCATGCACAAAGCACCAGAATATTGTTGCACAAAGCCAACGAAGCGTACCGGCAAAATCAATACAACGATGCGGAGCAGCTTTACCAGTCGGTTTTGAAATTTGATCCTGCGAATAATGTTGCCAAATATAATTTGGGCAATATTGCTTACCGGCGCAAACAGTTTGAAGATGCGGTAAATACATACGATGATGTAACTAACCAAAAACAGGAAAAACCGCAGGCGGCTGCAGGTGCGTGGAATAACAAAGGACTCAGTTATGTACAACAGAAGGATTTGCCTAAAGCAATTGAGTCCTTTAAAGAATCGATTCGTAAGAATCCTTTTGATGAAGAAGTGCGCAATAACCTGATGAAGGCCTTGCAGGAGCAGCAAAAGCAAAACCAGCCAAAACCGGATTCAAATAAAAAGGACCCGCCAAAACCAAAACCTCAGAACAAGATGAAGAAGAATGAGGCAGAAGAAAAACTGGCCGCCTTAAGACAGGAAGAAAAAAAGATCAGGGACAAGATGAAGCAACCTGCTTCCGGTGGTACCAGCGATAAAGAATGGTAATTTTTTTATCTTATGAAAACCAGCCTGTTTATATGTTTTCAATGCGGGTATTGCAGTAAGAAACTGTATCTGCAAATGATTTTTGGAGGAACGGATTAAACCCAACCTTTTCAAAACAAAGGCGTTATTTAAGTGCCTCATTTTGGTGACCTTTGCCGCCAAAGCACGCAGTTGGTACTTAATACAATAACTGTATTTGTTTTAATACACAACTAAGATGCTATACAAACCGCTGCTGGTTGCTAAAAATCGGCGCTTTTCACCTTTTAATTATAAGCTATGCAACTATATACAGAAAGCATTACCAGTTATAAGCGGCTAAAAACCCGCGAAGTGAAAATTGGCGACCTGCTCCTGGGTAATGGTCATCCCATCAGGATTCAAACCATGACTACTACCGATACTATGGATACACTGGCTACGGTGGAGCAAAGCATCCGCTGCATTGAAGCGGGTGCAGAGTTGATTCGTATCACGGCGCCATCCAAAAAAGAGGCTGAAAATCTGCAAAACATAAAAGATGAATTACGCCGCCGTGGTTACAATACGCCGCTCGTGGCCGATATACATTTTACACCGAATGCTGCTGAGATAGCGGCTCGCATTGTTGAGAAAGTGCGGGTGAACCCCGGCAATTATGTAGACAAAAAGAAGTTTGAGCAGATTGAATACACCGATGCTGAATACCTGGAGGAAATTGAGCGCATCACGGAGCGGTTTACGCCGCTGGTAAAAATTTGTAAAGAATATGGCACCGCCATGCGCATTGGTACCAATCATGGCTCGTTAAGCGATCGCATCATGAGCCGTTATGGCGATACGCCAATTGGCATGGTAGAAAGTGCCATGGAGTTTTTGCGAATAGCGAGGGCTGAGGATTATCACGATATTATCCTCAGCATGAAATCGAGCAACCCACAGGTAATGGTGCAGGCTTACCGGTTGCTGATCAATAAAATGGACGAGGAATTTGGCGAATGTTATCCTTTGCATTTAGGTGTAACCGAAGCCGGTGATGGTGAAGATGGCCGTATTAAAAGCGCCATTGGTATTGGCACATTACTAGAAGATGGCATTGGCGATACCATTCGTGTTTCCTTGACTGAAGACCCCGAACTGGAAATACCGGTTTGTAAGGATATAGTGAAGCGGTATAATAACCAGGAAGCTGAAAACGCCAGCAGGCAGGAACGATTGGTAACTGAGTCGAACACAATCTCTTTTGATCCTTTTCATTATTCCCGCAGAACATCGTTTACCATAGACAATATTGGAGTGGGCCACGTGCCAGTGGTGGTGGCCGATCTAAGCAAACTGGAAAATATTTCACCAGCTTCGCTGGAAGCAGCAGGCTATCGATACGATGCACTAACTGATAAATGGCATATTGGTGATATGGCAGCTGACTACATGTACACTGGCAACAGGATACTTGATTTTGATTTGCCGGGAACTTTAAAGGTGATCGTCAATAGTGAGGCATGGGCGGCCTTCGATAAGGTAGAGGGCGATCCAAAAACCAATAGAGCCGCTAAATACATACCAATTTTTGATGCCGAAGCTTTTGCCCTAAGCGGTCAGAAACATGCCGCCATCAATTTTGTAATGGTGGATTGTAACAACCAGGCTTTATCGCTGGAAGACATTGAAAAATTGCAGGCATTAGGAGAAGACAGGACTGTGGTTCTCTGTCTTTCTTCTGCCAATAAAAATGCCATGCAATCGGTTCGCAGCATGTTTATTGAATTGAATAAGCATTTTATTAAAAACCCGGTGATACTAATTACAGATAGCAATTGGCAAACGGCCGATGAACACCTGATACATTTTGCTACCGAAACCGGTGCTTTATTATTGGATGGCTTTGGCGATGGCATTTGCCTGGGAATGAGTAAAGAAAGCTATCAGTTACTGGCAAAAGCATACGGCCAGGAAGGCATGAACAGCAGCGGAAGAAACTATACGAATAACAGGACCGTAGAACAATTTATTAATAACACGGCATTCATTATACTACAGGCTACTCGTACCCGTATTTCGAAAACGGAGTACATAAGTTGTCCCAGCTGCGGTCGTACCTTATTCGATCTGCAGGAAACAACTGCTAAAATCAGGGCAAGGACCAATCACCTGAAAGGTGTAAAAATTGCCATTATGGGCTGCATAGTAAATGGTCCGGGCGAAATGGCCGATGCCGATTTTGGCTATGTGGGAAGTGGTGTTGGAAAAATTACCTTATATCGCGGCAAAGAAATAATAAAGCGAAATGTAGACAGCGAAATTGCTGTGGATGAGTTGATAAGCTTACTTAAAGAGAACGAGGCATGGGTAGAGCCGAATGCAAATTTGACGATGTCGGATGTGAATTAATCAAATTAAAATTGCCTAAAAACGTCACTTTTCCTTACATATTCAATCCACCACAGGCGCTTATAACCTGCCCGGTAAGGTAGTTCCCCATATCACTTGCCAAAAACAAGGTTACGTTGGCAATGTCTTCGGCGGTTCCAAAGCGTCCCAATGGAATATCTGCTTTGTACTTATCCGCAGCATTGCCATCTTTCAGGTAGCTGGTCATATCGGTTTCAATAAAACCCGGGGCAATAGCATTGCAGCGAATATTACGGCTGCCCAATTCTTTAGCAACACTTTTTGTAAAGCCAATAACGCCTGCTTTGCTGGCTGCATAACTTGCCTGGCCGGCATTACCCATTTCGCCAATTACGCTGCTCATGTTAATAATGCTGCCGCTTCTTGCTTTCATCATTGGCCTTATAACGTGTTTGGTCATGTAGAACACACTATTCAGGTTTACCAGTATCACATCATTCCATTGTTCCGGCGTCATGCGCAGCAGCAGGTTGTCTTTACTGATGCCTGCGTTATTTACGCAGATATCTACTTTGCCAAATTCCTTTATCACATCATTTACAAATAACTCGCAGGCAGCAAAATCGCTGGCATTGCTTTGGTAGGCTTTAGCCTGAACTCCAAGGGCCTTCAATTTATCTTCCAGGGCAATAGCCTTATCGGCGCTGCTATCGCTTACATAGCTGAAAGCAATATTTGCTCCGTGTTCAGCAAATTTTAATGCTATTCCTTCGCCAATGCCCCTGGCGGCACCAGTTATAATGGCAACTTTATTTTCAAGTAATTTCATTAGTAGGTTTTGTACACGTATTAGTTAGGAGTTAAGCAAAATAATTTCCTCAATAAATGTTCTGTTATTACTCAGCCGGGGTACTTTGTGCTGGCCGCCCATTTTCCCTTTACTTCTGAGCCACTCATTAAAAGTTCCCTTTTTAACCGAGTGAATTAAAGGTGACCGAAGCGCTATGTCCCTGTAGCGTTTGGCATCGTAATCACTGTTTATTTCCCGTAGTGTTTTATCGAGTTCGTATGTAAAAGTTTCCAGGGATTCCGGTTCTTTATCAAATTCAATCATCCATTCGTGTGCCCCATTGCTTGCGGTATCAAAATAAATTGGTGCTGCAGTATAATCGGTAACAATTGCACCGGTTTTTTCGCAGGCTGATGTAATTGCATTGTCTGCATTCTCCACAATCACTTCTTCGCCAAATGCATTTATATAATGCTTTATACGACCACTTACCTTAACTCTGAAAGGAAACAGCGTGGTAAATTGAATGGTATCGCCAATCAGGTATCGCCACAAGCCGCCTGTTGTGGTAATTACAGGTGCATAATTTTTCCCAATTTCCACTTCATCCAGCCCAATGGTTTTGGGGTTTGGTTTGTCACATTCTTCTACAGGCATAAACTCATAAAAAATGCCATGATCTAAAAACAACAACATGCCGTTTTCATCTTCGTGGGTTTGAGCGGCAAAAAAACCTTCGCTGGCATTGTAAACTTCCAGATAGCGTAAATCACCACCCACCAATTTTTCAAACTGCTGGCGGTAAGGAGTAAAGGAAACACCGCCATGCAGGTATAATTCCAGTGAGGGCCATACTTCTTTAATGCAACTTTTACCTGTTATTTCCAGTATACGACGAAACAGAACAATCGTCCAGGTGGGAACGCCGCTCACTGAAGTAACATCTTCGTTGATCGTATTTTGAGCAAGGTTTTCAATTTTCGATTCCCATTCATCCAGCAGGGCAATACTTAACTCCGGCGTACGGATCCACTGCGCCCATACCGGTGCGTTTTGTAAGAGCACGGCACTAAGATCTCCGTAGTGTACCTGTTCGTTAACATGCCCAACCTGGTGGCTTCCACCAATTACCAAGCCCTTCCCTGTAAGCAGGTCGCTATCGGGGTAATTGTTATAGTACATGGTAAGTACATCTTTGTTCCCCTGGTAATGGTTGGCATCCAGGCTTTCATCGCTTATAGGTATAAATTTGCTGCGCTCGCTGGTGGTACCACTGCTTTTCGCAAACCACTCAATTGGCGTGTTCCATAGAATATTTTCTTCCCCGGCCATCATTCTTTCAATGCATGGTTTAAGGTCTTCATAGCTATGAATGGGTAAAGCATTTTTAAAGTCCCTTATTTTAAAAGTGCTGCTGAACCTGTATTTGCGGCCAACTTCCGTGTACTGACCTTCCGTAATTAAATGTTGCAGCACATCGCGTTGTGCCTCGATGGGATACTGCATCCAGTGTTCAATAGCACCAAGGCGCAATCGGGCTAATCGTGATATGGCGGGACTTAATAACTTCATTTAATACCGGCAAAATAATAAATGGCTGTAAATAATCGGAAGTTAACTTAAACAGTACCGTATTTGCACCTGTAAAACCAGCATAGAAATCGGTCGGCGCTAGCTTTTATACTGCATAACTAAAATAAAAATAGTTATCATAAAGTGATTAGCATCAACTAATGTAAAGAGATGTATAGTTAGTTTGCCGTTTTACCGTGCGGAATAGAAACAAGGCCCATGCTGCGGCACATGCTGGCTGGTTTTCATATTTTCACACATTCACATTTATATTATTACTGTATGCAAAGAGAATTATTTGGCTGGTATAGCACCGCCCTTGGACAAGAGATGCCAATAGTTACTTATGGCCATTATGGAATTGCATTGCTATTGGTTCCAACAGCAGCTGCTGATTACCTGGAATACGAACGTTTTCAAATGATAGATGCACT
>JBKJNG010000031.1:0-2522 GCA_046596065.1 Phnomibacter sp.
GATAGATAACCGCCTTATCGTTGTTGCCTTGTTGAATAAGCGATTTAATTGAATTAAGGCAGTTAAAAATAAAATGCGGGTTCATTTGCGAACGAAGCGCTCTTGCTTCAAGCTGAAGCATTTGCTTTTGCAGCGAAGCTTTTTCCTGCAACGAATTAATCAGATCGTTTTGAGCTTTCGATTTTTCCAGCCTGAATATATTTACCCTGTCGGCCACCGAAATGGAAAACAAA
Source organism: Phnomibacter sp. (assembly GCA_046596065.1). Classification (GTDB taxonomy): domain Bacteria; phylum Bacteroidota; class Bacteroidia; order Chitinophagales; family Chitinophagaceae; genus Phnomibacter. The sequence goes on from JBKJNG010000031.1 coordinate 234, forward strand.
ACGATTTCCGTTGCCGACCCTATTTCCATTGAATTACTTGTAAGAAAATTATATGGAAATACGCCGGAAACCTTTAATACATAGGTACAAACACCCAGAAAATAAAAGCCACAGGCCATAATGTAAAACCTGGCTGGTTTGTAGCCACGCTTGTAAATATATATGGAAGCGCCCGACAACGTTATTAAACCAACAGGCCCTATAATTTGATTAAGTACCGATGCTTCCAGCACTTTGTTGCAGAGGGTTAACACGATATTTAGGCAAAGCAGGGGAATAAAAACATAATTAATTACCGTATTAACTTTTTTGGCGTTCGATTTTAATTTTAAAAACGATTTGCTAAAGAATGCAAGGAAGATTCCGCCAATGGCTGTTATGATGGGACCATAATTCCATAGAGTATGTAGCTTATTCTGTAATATAAAGGGGTATATGCCTGATGTAACAGCAATTAACAAGGCGGTAAACAATACGTAAAATATATAGAACAGAAACGCTTGTTACTACTCAGGTTCAATTAGGCATCGAAGTTATCCACCTGATGTGTATAAAAATTATTTCGTTATAACTAGTTTAAAGATTTTTTTTGAGAATCGAAGAGACTATCGCCATACCACTTGCAGAATATAATAAGCTCAAAAGGATGAGGGGGGAGCATGAACTGCTTAAGTTGCAAATGGTTGAAGTTTTGAAAACAATGGAAGCTTTGAAAGAACAGATACGGTTATTAAAGAATGGTAAAAATAGTGGAACCAGTCATACTCCTCCTTCACATCAGATAGGTCGGTCTAATGCAAAAAGCCTTCGTGTGAAAACAGACCGTAAAACGGGTGGGCAACCAGGCCATGAAGGAACAACACTACAGATAAAAGAAGTGCCCGATGAAACGATTAATTACATTCCTGATTACTGCAATGGCTGCGGAGAAGATTTGCAGCAGACGGCATCCGTCCTAAAGGAAAGCAGGCATGAAATAGTTATTCCGCCCATTCAAGTTCGTTATGTAGCGCATCGCTCGTATAGTAAAGTATGCAGTCATTGCGGCAAATTTTGTACTGCAGCAATGCCATCTCATCTTACTGCACCTGTACAATATGGTCCAAGTGTTACGGCTTTGGTAAGTTACCTGTCGGTTTATCAGTATATTCCTTACCAACGCATGACTGTTCTGTTAAAAGATTTATTTGGTCTTCCCATTAGTGAAGGAAGCATTGATAACCTGCTGGAAAGCGGTACTCAAAAGGCATTACCGGTGTACCATACCATTCAGCAGAAAATGCAGCAGAGTGAGGTAGTGGGAGGCGATGAAACAGGCGCATCGTTTGGAGGCAAAAAGGGATGGTTTCATGCCTGGCAAACACCCTTGCTTACCTTTATCGTTGCATCATTTAACAGAGGATACAGCACCATTGAACAGTATTTTGCTGATGGCTTTCCTTTTTCAATATATGTGAGTGATTGCTGGGCTGCACAGTTAAAGGTTAAGGCATTTCTGCATCAGTTATGCATGGCCCATTTGCTGCGTGAACTGCGCAATTTTGAAGATGCCCTGGGTTGCAAATGGAGCATAGCGATGAAACAACTTTTGCAGGATGCCATTGAATTAAAAAAACAACTTACTGCCCGGGATTATTTACAAAAGCCGGCTGCCGTAATTCAAATAGAGGAAAGACTAATCCAACTTCTGCAGCATGAACATTCTGCTTCACACCAAAAAGTTCAGGCGTTCAGCAAACGGCTGATAAAAAATAAAAACAGCATTCTTACTTTTCTTTACCACCCAAAAGTGCCGCCTGATAATAATGGCTCGGAACGAGCGATAAGAAACATAAAAGTAAAAGCAAAAGTATCCGGGCAGTTCAGAAGTAAACGTGGTGCAACACGCTTTGCCATCCTTCGTTCCATTATTGATACCACAATCAAAAACACCCAAAACGTTTTTGAAGCCCTTACACTTTTATTTACTTTGCAACCTGAGTAGTTACAGATTTTAATATCAAATTTTTTATTTCAAAAATCACTTATCCAATTTAACCTCATTATAATGTATCTGTATCACTAAAACTGGTCGTCCGGGATTCGGCCTGAAAAATAATTAATCTACAGACTGCTTACTGCAAGCAGAATAATGTTCCCTATAATTCTTTGCTTTACTGGTACAGACACTACCGGCCCAGTTCTCAGCAGGACAACTACTGAGGCAAATGCAAACGCAGTCTGAGTCTGGTATCTGAAAACCTACTGTTGATTTACTTTAACCGGTTGCTTTAAAACCTAAACGACTGG
>JBKJNG010000154.1:0-3920 GCA_046596065.1 Phnomibacter sp.
ACAAGGAGTTATTTATCAATGGTATGAATTGGGATTACTTTCCCATAGGTACCAATTTTACCTACAGCTTATGGCAACAGCCGGGTGATGTAATAAAAGCCGCCCTTGATTATGAAATGCCTTTGTTGAAAAATATGGGGGTAAACACCATACGCCAATACGTTGGCATTCCCGCAAAATGGATAAAATACATTTATGAAAACTATGGTATTTACACCGTTCTCAACCACTCCTTTGGCCGTTACGGGCTTACACTGAAAGGTAAATGGGAACTCAACACTGATTATTCAAATCCGCTCGTGAGAGCGTTGTTATTGAAAGAAGTAAAGGAAATGGTAAACCAGTATAAAGGAACACCAGGCCTTTTGATATTTCTTTTAGGAAACGAAAATGACTATGGACTTTTTTGGAGAGGTGCAGAAACCGAAAATGTACCAATGGAAGATCGCAAGTCAACTATTAGCGCCAGGCACCTTTATAAGCTTTTCAATGATGCAGTGGTTGAAATGAAAGCAATTGATCATAGTCACCCTATCGCCATTTGTAATGGCGACCTCTTGTTTCTTGATTTAATTGCCGAAGAGTGTAAAGACATAGATATTTTAGGCATCAACAGTTATCGTGGTATGTCTTTTACAGACTTGTATGCAAGGGTTAATAAAGAGTGTGGAAAACCAGTCATGCTTACAGAGTTTGGAGCTGACGCATACAACACACTGGCTAATAGTGAAGACCAGGAATTTCAGGCAAAATGTTTAGTGGCCAATTGGAAAGAAATTTATGCAAATGCTGCAGGCATGGGCAAGGCAGGAAACAGTATGGGTGGTTTCACCTTTCAGTTTAGTGACGGATGGTGGAAAACAGGCCAAACCCTAAACCTGGATGAACATGATGTAAACGCTTCCTGGTCGAATGGTGGTTACCTGAATGATTATGAAGCAGGTGAAAATAACATGAACGAGGAGTGGTTTGGTATTTGTGCAAAGGGACCTACTAATGAAAGAGGTACTTATCAATTATATCCGAGAGCGGCTTATTATGCACTTCAAGAAATACATGCATTTAATCCTTATAACGCAGAAAGTGCATCACATTTCAGCCAGTTTGATAATATTAATGTTACTGATGCCGTATTGCGGGCCAGGGGCGACAGGGCAGCCGTTGAAAGCGAAGACAAAGGAAAAATCTACTTGAGTAACCTTCAGGCAAATTTCTCTACTTATAACACAGGCGGAAGTTTAATTTCCACACCGAAGGAAGAGGACCCCAATACTACCGGCTTTCCAAATAAATTGGGTTTTGACCACATGGAATCATTTAATGTGGGAATAACGGCAAAACCAGCTCCAAATGTAATGGCCAATGTGCAGTTTAACGTACTGGGTAATGTGGCTGAGAACCCAATTGACGAAGTGTTTTATGAAAACAGGGGAAGAAAAATAACGGTTAATACCCCAACGGGAACGCAGCAAATAAATTCAAACAACAGGATCCAGTTGTACAGAAGCAGTTTCAACTGGAATAATAAAATATTTAATCTCACCGGGTTTTACCGGACAGGGCATTACCATTGGGGATATGAAGGTGATTTCTTCGGGCTTTACCCTGAGGCAAATTACGGCCCTAACATAGATATATATAATGGAGAAGCCCCTTTTGGTTTTGAAATAGAAGGTAAAAAGGCTATTAAAGGTCTCAAGGTTGCTTTTGGCCCTGAACTATGGTGGGGAGCTAACCCGGCCGTACTTGTAAAGTATAGCAGAAAGCTTGCAAAATTTGATGTTACAGGAATTTTTCATGAAGACATTTCACAACGAAGTGGGCTACAGAGTTCCTTTGCTGTTCCCGTGCCTAAAACAAGAAAGGTCAGTATTAGTGTTTCAAGAAAATTTGGAAATATCGGTTTTGATTTGGGCGGGCTTTGGGCCGGCCAACCGCTAAATGGAAGAACATTTGAGTTAATGAGAGAAACGGGAGGAAGTAACAAAGTTTATCAGAGTCAGATTAAGACTGAAGACAATTTTGGCGGTAAAATAAAACTAACCTATGCCGGAGGCAGCTTTAACTGGTACGGACTGGCCTCTTATATGGGCCTCGTTGCCAATGGCGGTGTTGATAATACAAAAACTTTTGCCGGATGGCGGTTAAAAGATATTGGCAGCGGAAATATGTATAATGTATTAAGCGGTTTTACAATTGGCGCAGGTAAATTGCAAATAGCTCCGAACTTTCTTTATCAAAAACCGATTGAAGGCCCCATACCTGCTAATGTGCTTGCACCCGGCAGACCAAGAAATATTTTAGATGACCCATTTTCTGTGCGCTCCAACAGGGAAACTATTGGTGGAGAAGTTCTGATAACTTACGACCCTACACCCGGTACCTGGATGTATGAGTGGGATAACGACCGTGCAGAAGATGCAAAACTTGCCATAAGCGCTGATTTTGTATATCGTCATCTGCCTACTACACAAGATGCTGCTATAGGAATTTTGGGAAATGGCAGAACCACCTTTGTGTTTCCAGGTGCTGCCCCTGCGGAGGATTTATGGGAAGTGAACACCCGTATTGTTTCTAAACTTAACCCTAGCCTTGGTTTTGTTGCAAACTTGTATGTAGGTAATGGCCAAGCCAATGGCAGCGATAAAAGAACAATTAACAGGGTTGGAGCCGATATCAGGACTATCTACAAAAAAGTAAGGTTGATTACCATTGCCAAATTTAATGATTGGGGTCCGTTTGATTATCACCGTGATTTTAACCTCACCTTTCCCTTGCAGTTGATTGCTGATTTGTCAACAGAAATCGGAAAGCCTGACTGGTTCATTCTTCCCTCTACGAAAATTGGTATCAGGGGCACTTACAGAACTCTCGACAAGTATTCAAACAGGTACTCTCCCATTAAAACAATTGATGCAGCAGGCAACTGGGTTCCCGACCCTAATGCTATTGGGTTCCCGGATGGGAATGAATGGGAAATCAGAACATATATTCAAATTAACCTAGGTAAATAACTGCTATATGAAAAAAATAAATTCGATGTTTAGAGTAATATTCAGTTTTACATTGTTATTGATAATGCTTTTTGCGGGTTGCAAAAAAAGAGACATCAGCGAATTACAAAATGTAGCATACGCCAATACAGCAGAAGTGTTTATAGATGATTTCACTGGCGATTTGGCTTATGGAGCGTTTGGTGGTTCAGATGTAAAAGCTTTCGAGGTAGATATAAAAGAAACTTATGGCGGCACTAAAGCCTCTATGCGGTTTGCTGTTCCCGATGAAAACAGTCCCCAAGGAGCTTATGCCGGCGGTGCGTTTTTTAGCAAAACAGGGCGGGATCTTTCTGGTTATAATGCGCTTACATTTTACATAAAAGCCACACAACCCGCTAACATTGGAGTTGTTGGCTTTGGTAATGATTTTGGAGCGTCAAAATACCAGGTTTCACTAAATGGACTTACGGTAAATACCAATTGGAAAAAAGTAATCATTCCAATTCCAGACCCTTCAAAACTAAGCGCAGAAAAAGGAATGTTTTTCTATTCCGCCGGTCCGGAAAATTCGAAAGGATATACTTTTTGGATTGATGAGGTGAAGTTTGAAAATATAAGTCAACTGGGACACCCAAAAGCTACGATATTAAATGGGAATGATAAAATAGTGACCTCTTACATAGGAGCTAAAAATACAATTGATGGATTAACTACTAGTTTTAATTTACCAAACGGTACTAACCAGTCAGAAAATATAACTCCCTATTATTTTAATTATAAATCTTCTGTTCCTGCAGTAGCTGATGTAAACGAAGCAGGGGTGGTTTCAACAATTGCATCCGGGTCTACGGTTATTTCAGCCACATTAGGGAATATCCCTGTTTCCGGCAGCCTTACAATTAATTCTTTAGGAAATTATGTTGC
>JBKJNG010000454.1:0-2603 GCA_046596065.1 Phnomibacter sp.
AGCATATTGAAATAAAACCCATGCTGTATCAATGGAATGATAATGAGTTAGTGGCAAAAGATTCATTGAAAGTAATCAACAGCAATTCCTTTCAATGCAAATAACCAACCAACACCGGCAGCGATTCACAATAGGTTTTCTTATTATTTTTTATGTGCTTGCCATATATAAATTAGTAAATGGACTATGGCTGTTCCAGGCGGCTCCCTACTTTTTCATAAATCGTTTTGATGGCACCACCTGGTTATTAATGCAAACAGGTATTCACCAGTGGTTATTGGATAATAAAAACGGTTGGTTATTATTCGATGCTGCATTTTATTTCATGCCGGTTGTATGGTATTTTACTTTCAGGAACAATGAAAAAGCAGGAACCGTAATTGCCATTGTATGGCTGGTAATAAACTGGTTGTATGTGCAGTGCTACACTTTGTTTCCAATCAATTCTATTGAGGGCCATATTGGCTGGTTATTAATGCCTTTACTGTTTGCAACAACTCGTTTAAAAAGTTTTTATTACGTAATGCATGGCCTGCGTTATTTTTTCCTGTTCTTTTTTGCGTCGGCCGGTATTTGGAAATTAAGACAGGGTGGTTTTTTTTACCCTGAACAAATGAGCGGCATTTTGTTGTTGCAGCATGCCAATTATCTTGTATCAGCACCTGAAAGTTTGTTTACAAAATTTATTTACTTTTTAATCAGGCATGAAGCCATTGGTTACGCATTATATATAGCTGCAACACTACTTGAACTTGTTTTTATTATTGGTTTTTTTACCCGCCGTTATGATAAGTGGCTGATCGTTGGTTTTGCTTTATTTCTATTAATGGACCGCCTGGTAATGCGTATTCCCTATTTCGAAGTGCTGCCGCTGGTGATGACATTTTACTTCTCAAAGTACAACGAACCAAATACAGATGTTTGATCTGTGATCTGTGAATTGTGAAGTACGGAAACTGCTTGACAGTTCATTGGTATTCCCTGCCTTGAGGTAAGGGATTTGTGTGGCGAAGCCGCATCCTGATTGCTATCGTGGACCGTAACAACAAACAAGAATAGAATTCCTCGCGCTCATCTCCAAAAAATGCATTTCTTACAATAGTAACAAGAGATTGATTGGAATAGAAAACGAAGATTAGTCAAACCAAAATCAGACATCCCAGATCAAACACCACACATCTACCTCACGTATCGTTGCATTTCCCTTTGGTTATCGCGGTCTTTTATTGTTTCTCTTTTATCGTGCAATTTTTTGCCTTTGCCTAAACCAATTTCAAGTTTTGCAAAACCCTTATCGCTAAAGAAAATTTTAAGCGGAACAATGGTATAACCCTTCTCTTTTATTTTAGCATTAAGTTTTTTCAGTTCTTTTTTTGTAAGCAATAATTTGCGCTCCTGTGTTGGCAAATGATTGTAAATAGTGCCTAGCGTATACTCTGAAATATGCAGGCTTTTCACATAGAGTTCGCCCTTTTCAAACAAACAATAGGAATCGTTAAAGCTTGCCTTACCGGCTCGCAACGATTTTACTTCGGTACCGCTAAGCACCATACCCGCAGTGTAGGTTTGCTCAATAAAAAATTCGTGATATGCCGCTTTGTTACTTATGCTCATGATACAATTGCTCCCGCGAAAATAGTCTAATGGTTCACCAAATAAAAAAGCCCGTTTTGAGACAGTCAAAACGAGGCATTTTTTAATATTTATCGTTAACAGGTCAGCTGTTAAATAAATCAAGCAACCTGGTAATAGTTTCTTTTAATTCTTTTCTATCTACTATCAAATCTAAAAAACCATGCTCCATCATAAACTCGCTGCGCTGAAAACCTGGCGGCAAATCTTTCTTGATGGTTTCTTTAATTACCCTTGGTCCTGCAAAACCAATTAATGCGCCGGGTTCGCCCATTATAATATCGCCTAACATTGAAAATGAGGCAGTGGTGCCTCCAAATGTTGGATCGGTACAAAGGGAAAAGTATGGAATTTTCGCATCGGACATCAATGACAAGCGACCCAAAGTTTTTGGCAACTGCATCAGGCTGAATGCGCTTTCCATCATACGGGCGCCACCGCTTTTGCTAATAATCATCAGCGGAATTTTGTTATCGATACAATAATCGGCAGCACGACAAATTTTCTCTCCCATAACGCTTCCAAGGCTACCACCAATAAATTCGAAATCCATACAGGCAATCACCAATGGAACTTCGTTTACCGTACCGTGGCCAACGCTCATGCTATCGTGGAGATCAGTTTTTGCCCAGGTTTCCTCGAGGCGTTTCTGGTATGGTTTTAGATCGGTAAACCCGAGATAATCTTTACTAATGATATTATCGAAGAGGCGTTCATACTGCTTATCATCAAAAAGGATATCGAAATATTCGTCGCTGCCAATACGGTGATGGTAATTGCAGCTCGGGCAAACGTATAATTTTTCTTTAAGCTCAATTACTGTACTGGTAAACTTGCAGGATGGGCACATTACCCAAAGTCCATCGGGGGTCTCTTTTTTATCGGCGGTGGAGGTGGTAATACCCTTCGCCTTTCTGCGAAACCATTTTTGTCGTTGCTCTTCAGTTACTTCAGATAACAGGCTGTCACCG
>JBKJNG010000512.1:0-2885 GCA_046596065.1 Phnomibacter sp.
TCTGCAATATCGCCATGATTCAAAGTGCCACCCGACATAGCAAATACCTCACCATTGAAATACTCATACCGTATTTCACTATCCTTCTCAAGTTCGAGATACTCATTATAAGTAAAATGTTTTTTAAGATCAATAGCCTCATTCATACTGTATGCAATATACAAACAAAGCAGGCCAATTGACCTGCTTTGAACTTTCCAAAAATTGTTAGGGTAAATATTATGCTTCGCTGATAGCTGCAATCCCCGGTAATACTTTTCCTTCAAAATATTCGAGCATAGCGCCACCGCCGGTGCTTACATAACTTACTTTATCGGTATAACCAAACTGGTTAACGGCGGCAACGCTGTCGCCACCACCTACCAGGCTGTAAGCCCCATTCTCAGTGCTTTCCGCTACTGCATCAGCAATGGCTTTTGTACCAGCCTGGAATTTTTCCATTTCAAAAACACCCATTGGGCCATTCCATAAAATAGTTTTTGAGTTGCGGATCACTTCGCTGAAAATGCCGCGGGCTTTCGGGCCAATATCTAATCCCATCCAGCCATCGGGAATATCATCGCTGGGGCAAACCCTGATATCAGCATCGGCATCAAATTTGTCGGCGATAATGCTGTCTTCCGGCAGATGAATGCTTACGCCTTTCGCAGTAGCTTTTTTCAGCAGGTCAACTGCGGTTTCCAGGCGATCTTCTTCGCAAAGTGAATTGCCTATTTTACCCCCTCTTGCCTTCATGAAAGTGTAAGCCATACCACCACCAATAATTACATCGGTAGCCCGTTCCAGCAGGTTTTCAATGATCATTATTTTGTCAGAAACCTTGGCGCCACCAATAATTGCGGTAAATGGTTTTTCACTTTTGTGCAATACTTTTTCCGCGGCAGAGACTTCCCCTTCCATCACCAGGCCAAACATCTTTTTATCGCCCGGAAAAAATTCGGCTATTACTGCCGTAGAGGCATGTGCACGATGGGCAGTGCCGAAAGCATCGTTGACATATACATCGCCAAGCTTGCTTAATTTTTCAGCAAAAACCTTATCGCCTTTTTCCTCTTCTTTATAAAAACGCAGATTTTCCAGCAATAATACTTCGCCCGGAACCAGCATAGAGGCAGTTAGATAAGCCTGTTCGCCAATACAATCATTAGCAAAAAATACATGCGTGCTGCCACCCAATAATTCGTGCAGGTGCGGTACTAAATGTGTTAAAGATGATTTTTCTTCCGGTCCGTCTTTCGGGCGACCGAGATGACTCATCAGGATTACGCTGCCACCATCACCCAATATTTTTTTAATGGTTGGTATGGTAGCCTGCATACGGGTATCGTCTGTTATGGCACGTGTTGCCTTATCTAGCGGAACATTAAAATCTACACGGACAAGAGCTTTCTGCCCTGCGAAATTGTGTTGTGAAAATGTACTCATGGTAACTTTTTAGTCAGTAATTTCTAAATATGGTTTATCCTGAACAACAAGGTAATCAAGAATGAAATTTAAATTTTTTGACAGGGCATTTCTGACAACAATATTAGAAGTGTTGCCAATTGTAAGGCGAATTATTTTGGGAGGTTGACCATGTCGGTTCTGAAGAATTTTTAGATCAATATCCTTGGTAAGAATGATTGCATTTGCCTCTCTTGCAGCAAAAAAAATAATTTCTTCGTCAGCGTCTCTAAGCCCATGAAATTTTAAACTGTTAGCTGACAGTCCAAAATCGTCTCTTAACCATTTGGCAATTATCGGTGAGAGATGCGCATCGACCCAAACTAATATGGACGCATTATCAATTTCAGGCTGCTCCATGTAAGACAGGATAATCTATTTTCTGCGAAGCATACATTATACATGCTCTTATGTCTTCCAACTCAAGGTCTTCCAACTCCTGAAGTACTTCAGCGTAACTAAGGCCATTAGATAACAAGTCAAGAACATCAGTTACACGAATGCGCATGCCTCTGATTGTTGGCTTTCCGCCACATAATCCAGGTCGTGAAGTTATTCTTGATAAGAGGTCTTCCATCGATAAAACTTTATACCCGAATATATGCAAAAACCGCAGGCTTTCGGCCCGCGGTTTCCTTTAAATTTTATTTGCTGATCAGTCCTGCAAAATATTTAACCGTTCTAACGAGTTGGCTAACATAGCTCATTTCGTTATCGTACCAGCTCACTGTGCGTACCAGTTGCACATCGCCAACGGTTTGTACACGTGTTTGGGTAGCATCGAATAACGATCCGAAAGTTGTTCCGATAATGTCGGTGCTTACAATTTCATCTTCAGTATAACCGTAGCTTTCATTAGCAGCGGCTTTCATAGCAGCGTTCAATTCTTCGACGGTTACTTTTTTACCCAATACAACTGTAAGTTCAGTTAAAGAACCAGTAATAACCGGGATGCGTTGAGCGCTGCCATCCAGTTTGCCCTTTAATGAAGGAAGAACTACACCAATGGCTTTTGCAGCACCGGTGCTGTTTGGAACAATGTTCTGAGAAGCGGCACGTGCACGGCGAAGATCACCTTTTGGATGTGGAGCATCCTGCGTGTTCTGATCGTTTGTAAATGCATGAATGGTTGTCATGAGGCCATTTACAATGCCATATTTATTTTCAAGTACCTGCGCCATTGGAGCAAGGCAATTGGTTGTACAACTTGCACAACTAATGATGGTTTCGCTACCATCCAATATATCGTGGTTCACATTAAATACGATTGTTTTCAGGTCGCCGGTAGCAGGTGCTGAAATAACAACGCGTTTTGCGCCTGCTTTAAGATGTGATTCAGCTTTTGCTTTATCAGTGAAAAATCCGGTACACTCCAATACAACATCCACATCGTGGCTGCCCCATGGAATTTGTGCAGGGTCTTTCTGTGCATATATTTTAAT
>JBKJNG010000566.1:0-4840 GCA_046596065.1 Phnomibacter sp.
TCGACTGAGGCCCCTGGTTCAAGCCGGATAGCACCTTTTGGTTCCCGAACATAGTTCCATTCTAATTCCCGAAGTTTTCTTTCAACTATTTCAGATTTTCCAGGCCTTACTCTAACGAAAACATCCGGCTGTATAAGCATATGAGCGGCATAATCTTCCACATTAATCTCCCCGGAAAGCCGGGTGTAAGATGGAAAAATTTGTTGCGGCAAAATGGAAACATCTGCAAATACTAATTTATCACCGAATGATTTCGTTACGTGCTCATTAAATAATTTATTTAATATTTCTAAAAGTGCAGTGGGCTGATTATTGATAAGGTATAATGCCAGCAAGATCTTATCCTGAATTTGAGAATTGGGTAAAGCTTTTCCCAACCGGAAATAGCTATAACAAAGCGATGAAATATTTTTCCTGTCGCGACTACCATATTTTTTGTGAAGGCCGAAAAATTGCTTCAGGTAAAGATGAAGCGGTGTATCGCCTTTATATGACGCTAAGAGTTGGCCGGCGGTTTGAAGATAATGCTGTTGAATGGACATAAAACAACGCTCGTTTTCTATATAGCTACAGCATTCTTTAAAATGCAAATTTTTACCATGTAAATACTACGGTTCTTACAAATAAATATGCAGCTTTAAAAGCTGCATATTTCCATTATCAAAAAATAGATCGATCTGGTAATCTTATGGACTTACAATTCCAACAAGCTTTTTAACGGATCTTTTCCAAATAATAAAAGCTCAGGATTTTCAAGCAGTTCTTTCACTCTAACAAGAAAGCTTACTGATTCTCGGCCGTCAATAATACGATGATCATAACTAAGCGCCAAATACATCATCGGCTTAATAACTACCTGGCCATTTACCGCAATTGGACGTTCCTGTATCTTATGCATTCCTAATATAGCACTTTGAGGAATGTTTATAATGGGAGTGCTGAGTAAACTACCAAAAACGCCTCCATTGGTTATGGTGAAAGTTCCGCCTGTCATTTCTTCAATAGTCAATTTACTTTCTCTTGCTTTGCCTGCCAGTTCAACAACCTTCTTTTCAATTTCAGCCATGCTAAGACTTTCAGCATTCCTTATTACAGGTACTACCAGCCCTTTAGGCGCACTCACCGCAATCGAAATATCACAATATTCATGAAATATAATCTGGTCTCCATCTACATAAGCATTTACAGACGGCCATTCCTGGAGGGCAAAACAAACAGCTTTCGTAAAAAAGCTCATAAAGCCTAGACCGACATTATGCTTTTTGGTGAATGCATCTTTATATGACTTCCGCAAGTCCATTATCCGGCTCATATCCACTTCATTAAAGGTGGTGAGCATTGCGGTTGTGTTTTTTGCTTCTACCAAACGACGACTTACCGTTTTGCGCAGATTACTCATTTTCTCAGGCCGGTCATTTCGGCTGAACATTTGACTAGCTGGATTACGGCCAGGATTCTGCAAGGCAGCCAATACGTCCTGCTTTAAAATCTTGCCTCCGTCACCCGATGGAGTAATTCCGGTTCTGTCCATTTTTTTATCTGCCATAATTGCGGCAGCAACCGGGCTGGCTTTGATACTGCTTTCGGCAGGGGTAGAACTACTTTCAGCAGTTGCCGTTTTTTCTGTCGGTTTAGCAACGTCAGCCTGCGAAGGAGCAGTGGAAGTTTCCTGGATTGGTTTTGCTGCATCGGTGTCGATGTTACAAACAACGTCACCAATTTTGAGTGTATCGCCTTCATTCGCAAGCAGCTTTAAAATTCCTGCCTTTTCAGCATTTATTTCGAATGTGGCCTTTTCGCTTTCCAATTCCGCTATTATCTCATCCCGCTCAACGTAAGCGCCATCTTTTTTGAGCCATTTTGCAAGCGTTACTTCGCTTATGCTTTCACCTACTGGCGGTACTTTAATATCTAGCCCCATGAATTTTTATTTTGGACAGCAAACCTACACCAAATGAACCAAAATAGATACCAATGGAATCTTCATGAAAATGGCAACTAATTTTCAGTAAATGATTATGCATTGTTTCAAGGTTACTTAGGTTTTGCTGAAACCAATTCCTGCGCTTAATTACAATGAGAACTTTTTCATAAAAAAACCAGGAATAAAAAATACTTGGCTAATCATTGTTTATTTGATTGCACTTATTATTTTTAACCTTTATTCAATAATCCAATATCCCAATACTTTATTAACTAATCCAATATTTTTTGTCTGACACTTTAATTACCAAAATCTACCACCTACAAATACTAAACAACCTTTTACTCATTTAATCTATATCCTAATAAAATTGACCGTATCTTGAATCAGTTTTTTTAAATACCTCACAGCATGAAAAAAATAATTTTACCCATTTCTTTATTTTTCACTCTTGGCGCCAGTGCCCAATTGTTTATTGACAATGCCCAGTTTTTTATAGATAACGGCGCTGTTGTTACAGTTCAGGGCGATGTTACCAGCAATGTTGATATCCAGGCTGCCGGAACAGGCAAAATCAGGATGGGTGGCTTAACTGCTACACCCCAAAACCTGAATATGAACGGGAAAACGATCCCAAATCTTCAAATTGATAACTCAACTGCCCCTATTGTATTAACTGGGGCAATGAAGGTGACAACACTCCTTGAATTTACAAATGGAAAAATGCAGTTGGGTAATAACGATTTTACGTTAGCGTCTGCGGCCACTTATACAGGAGCCGGCGGAGTAAAATTTGCTGAAACAAATGGCACTGGTGTTTTTAAAAAGGAATTGACAGCTGCGGGTAGTACTACAATACCCGTAGGTAATGGTACTACATATACCCCTCTGGATTATACTACCGCAGGAGGCACTTACAATGCAACCACTTTTGTAGCAGCCCGTTCTGTTGCAGCTGCACATCCAAATAAACATCCTAGGTCAACAGATTTTTTAAAAAGCTATTGGAAGCTTAATAATAACATCGTTGGCGCTACCATCACTACCGTTGGCAATTATGTCAACCCAGCAAGTGTTACAGGCAACCAGCCAGATATTGTTTCCATGTATTATACCGGTACAACTTGGGTAAGAGGCACGTCCCAAGCTGCTACTTCAGTTACTGCGCCTGCGGCGGCCAATGGATCACGTGACCTTTACGGGATGAATAAGTTTATACTTGTTTCTCCGAAAGTATTTCTTCAGGCAGCTTTTGATCCAAATATCGGGTTAATGAAGGATCTTTTAAGAAATAGTACTTCATCTTATACTCCTGGCTTATTACCAGCGTCCAACCTAATACCTGCGACTGACCCATACCGCACAGCACCATACGCCGCCATATTCACCCAATTAGCAAATTCAGTTCCTGAAGCATTAACAAGCACTGCTGTATTAAATGATTTAGCCAACCCCCAGGACCAAATTGTAGATTGGGTATTTGTTGAATTGAGGGAAAAAAGCTCAAGTACTGTAGCTTCTGTGGTTCAAACCAGATCAGTCTTATTACAAAGAGACGGTGACATAGTTGATATTGATGGTACAAGCCCTGTCTACTTTAAAAATGTGGATCCTAAATCTATATATGTTGTATCAATCAGGCATAGAAATCATCTACCCATAAGTTCTAACCCAGCATCTGCGCTTACCCTTGACCTTTCAAGTACTGGATTCGATTTTACAAATACGGCTAATACTGCCGCTATTTTTGGTGCCGCTGGTACAAACTACACACAGGCCGGTGTTTCTCTTAAAAACATTCTATGGAGTGGAAATTCAAATGCTAATTCCAATGTTCGATATGGCGGTCCTGCAAATGACAAAGATTATATATTAGGGACAGTCCTAAGTGGCAACTCTGCTACAGTACTTAGTAATGTTTATTCAATTGGTGATTTAAATATGAACAGGGTTGTACGCTATGGAGGGCCAAGCAACGACAAAGATTATTTACTCGCAACACCATTAACAAGTAATGGTGCCACAGTTAGGAACCAAGCATTACCTAACTGATAAAGAACCATCAAAAACTATTCATTTAGTCGAATCCATAAACTTATTCAATCAAAATATATGAAAAAAATCTACCTGCTAGTTTTATCGCTTATAGTTTCCACGGTCTTTTTTGGCCAAACAATACAAGGCACTCTTAAATATGGAAGCCAGGTGAACTCAGCTATAGTAGCAATTAAGCCATCAGCTGACCTAGTCGGTGCGAAAATTTCATCATTCTATTTTAGTATCGCCATCCCAACCTCTGTGGGTGCAGCCCCGACAGTGGCTATATTAACCAATTTTAATCCAAATATTGGGTATACGATCCAGACCGCATATACTACGACTATCAACGCTATCTCATATTATGTGTACGATTTTCTAGGAGATGGCGCTCAAACTGCCGGAACAGAAAAAAACTATACTGCATCTGGGGATAATGACATGGTTGAATTTACTATTACGGGAGCTGTCAATCTTGCGGCAATAGCGATAGTGAGCTTACCTGCAGGCGGTACCAATGGGAATACTTTTTTTGACATATATAATGCTGGCACCGATGTAACAGCGACCGGAGTAATGTTTTATGGAAGTGGCGCAGTAAATAGTGAATTAGGTTTTGACGGAACATCCTATAAAATATTAGGTGTTGCACTTCCCGTCAAATTCCTTTCATTTTATGCGTTAAAATCCGGTGAAGACGCAAAACTTTCATGGACTGTATCAAGCGACGAGGAGAACAAATATTTTGATGTTGAGCGTAGTACCAATGGCAGAGGGTTTACGTCGTTTAAAAGGGTAAATGCTTTTGAAAACGGTCAATCAACCAATACCTACGAAGTAGCAGATATATTGATTAGCAAGAATAGCAGTAAAGACTTG
>JBKJNG010000326.1:0-2537 GCA_046596065.1 Phnomibacter sp.
CATTCCGCCAGCGATACAATGCTCCACTTTTTTGTGTATGCCAGCTGCGTTGCTTTTTGGTGGAAATGGCTGGCAGAATTTACTTGTGAAAGTCAATGAATTTTCACTATTAAAACAATAAGCTGATATTTGGCGTAACACCACACAATGAAGGCATTTATTAACCGTGTACGATATGCGCTGCAAGGCTGGATAACTTTCTTCCGCAGGGAAGCAAACGGGCAAATACAATTATTTATCGCCGTGATGGTGATTGTAGCAGGTTTCGCATTAAGAGTATCGGTAACCGACTGGATGATTTTGCTTAGTTGTATGGGTGTTGTTATTTCACTTGAAATGATCAATAGCGCAATGGAAAAAATTTGCGATCATGTAAATCCGAAAATTCATCCCAGCATAAAAACCATTAAAGACATTGCCGCAGGCGCAGTGCTGTGGTCTGCTGTAATTGCCGCTATTATTGGTTTACTGATTTTTATACCCAGAATCATCAGCATCATGTAACTCATTTTTTATTGTTACGAAAACTACAGGCACTGGATTATTATATCCTGCCTTTAACTTCTTATTTAAATAATTTTTAAATAACTTTTATGTTTTTACGAATGCACAGGCACGTGCTGTATGGCTATGTGCTGGTTTGCGTTATGCTCGCAGCGAGGATAGCCTTTACAAATCAATTCACTTATTTATTTCTTGTATGGAATTTATTGCTGGCCTGGTTACCATTAGCCGTTGCAATTGTCTCGAAAAAATTAGCCCTTACATCGTGGAAGCTGGTTGTAGCAACATTTATATGGCTTTTGTTTTTTCCAAATGCGCCTTACCTTATAACCGATCTCTATCATTTGTCTCACTTTAAAAAAATACCGGCATGGTACGATGCATTAATGCTGTTTACTGCAGCCTATTGTGGTGTAGTTACCGGGTTTATTTCGTTACAAATAATGGAAGTACACTGGAAACAAACCTGGCAGGTTAAATACTTTAGCAAACGCTCCGATAAAAGCAAGTTTCGGTTACGATTGTTTTTGTTAGCCATGCTGTTTACCGCAACAGGTTTCGGCTTATACCTCGGGCGTGTTTTAAGGTATAATAGCTGGGATGTATTAACAGATACCAACACACTGGCATTCGATATTTTAGACCGGATTGCAAACCCATTAAGTCATGTAAGCACATGGGGCTTTTCATTTATATATGCCGCTGTACTTTTCTTTTTTTATAGCTCATCTTCCTGGAGCAACAATAATTCCACAGAACAATAATAGAAACAAACCGCGCCAACTTGTGATTAGCGCCGTTTGTTTCTATTATTACGATTGTCTTAAAAATCAAGGCCTAACGAAAAATACCATACTGGTTTGTTTTTAAAGAAACCGTTCATAGGCCAGCCTGTATCAACCTTCAGTAAATAGCCAAGCAATGTGCTGCGGGCGCCAAAACCATATCCACCCGCAAATGGACCAATACCACCAGCTTTCATAGTAACTATTACCGGGTTATTAAGGTCTGGTTCGCCGTTTGCATCCCTGGCACGATAACTAACCATTGGCCTTCCAATCTTGGTCACATCCCCTGTCCATGCTGTTCCAAAATCAAAGAATTGAATCAACTGAAAATTGCGCAGGAAAGCATTGTTTACAGGCTTATTGAAGAATGTTGAAAATACGGGCAACCTGAATTCGCTGTTAATGACTGCTGCGTTATTACCGTTAGCAATATTCTGGTTATAGCCACGCATGTTTACGGCAAGCGTTTGATACACATATTTAACATCGGGATCAGGCTTTACCGCATCTTCAAACCTTGGGCTTATCCAGTTATCAATACCACCCAGGTAATAAATTAGTTTTTGGTTACCCCAGCTTATATCAGCAGCGCCACGAACTGCCCAAATAAAGTTCCGGTAAATCGGATAATAAAAGCGGGCGTCAGCTCCAAAATTCAGGGTAATTTGTCTTTTCGCTCCGGACGGCGTTTTGCTGATGTCCGTTATGTTTTCCAAATAAAATTTATACTTAAGACCATTCCAGATATTCTGATCTTTTATGATTGCATTATCGTAAACATATTCCAGGCGAAGATTTGCATATTTCTGCTTGTAATCTTTGGTAGGAAGTGTTTGCGTATTATACGGGATCTGAACATGCCTGTCTAAGCGATAAGCCGCAATTAAACGCAGGCTGCGCACCACATCGAACGGATAGGTAACATTACCCTGGTAAAGACTGAGGAAGTTTTTATCATACACCTGGTTAGTCTTCTCGTTATAAAAAGGGAAGTTGCTGTTGGCGGCCTTATAATAAGTAAAGCCCCAATCTACCCGCTTGCGGTAGTTCTGAAAACTAACAAAATACTCATTGTCTTTAAAGTTGATTCCCGGCTTCACACCGCCTACGATGCGGTAATCTTCCATCACATCGCTAATGCTGGCAACAAATGCCCAGCTAAGATTATTACCATTATATAACTGGACAGGACCAAAGCCGTATTGATAAGGATGGTACCGATTGTTAATAAAATTGTAGCTAACA
>JBKJNG010000365.1:0-2937 GCA_046596065.1 Phnomibacter sp.
CAAAAATATTGGATGCTGCCCTGAATTTACTGCCTTTCACATTTTCAAATAACAAAGCCGGGCCGCCTGCCCCATGTACACGCAGGTGAATGGCCGCCATTTCAAGATAAGGGTCAACTTCTTCTTTGATCCGGATCAGTTGTCCATTCTTTTCCAGGTCCAGTAAACAATCTTCTAAAGATTTATAAGACATGTGCAATTGTTTCAAGGCAAATGTAAAGCGGTATTTTGTCATTCTGAGCGATAGCGAAGAATCTAATTACATAAAGTGAGATGCTTTCCCGAAATAATCGGGACAGGCTGTTCCTCAGCATGACAAAAGCTAAGAGTTTATGGAAATAAAAACGATCCGTGGATTAGTACATTGTAAAGTTGACAGTAATAAAACCTGTATAAATAAGCAAGCTGCTTAACCACAAACAATAAACCTCAAACCAAAAATTTCCTATTTCTTTAAATACATCACTTCTTTAACCAGCTTAACTGTTCTTGGTATATCTGGCAAATAAGCCGCAACCAGGTTTGGTGCATAGTGCATGGGTGCATCAGCCGATGTTATCCTGCGGATGGGGGCATCCAAATAATCGAATCCTTCTTTTTGTATGCGATAACTGATCTCTGAAGAAACAGAAGCAAATGGCCACTGCTCTTCTACAATTACCAGGCGGTTTGTCTTTTTTACACTTTCTAAAATAGTGAACCAGTCTAACGGACGGATGGTTGCCAGGTCAATAACTTCTGCCTCAATGCCTTCTTTGGCTAATTCTTCAGCAGCGCCTAAAGCAACTTTCATCATCTTATTAAAAGAAACAATGGTAACGTCTTTACCTGGTCTTTTTATAAAAGCTTTACCAATGGGTAAAAGATATTCTTCTTCGGGTACTTCGCCTTTTTCGCCATACATCACTTCACTTTCCATGAAAACAACGGGATCATTATCTCTAATAGCACTTTTCAATAAACCCTTTGCATCGTATGGATTAGAGACCGAAATCACTTTCAGCCCCGGTATATTAGCATATAAGGCTTCAAATGAAGTAGAATGTTGAGCCCCTAACTGGCCGGCACTACCCGTTGCTCCCCGAAACACAATCGGGCACCCAACCTGTCCGCCACTCATTGCCAGCATTTTAGAAGCGGTGTTTAATATTTGATCTAAAGCAAGAACGGCAAAGTTCCAGGTCATATATTCTACAATCGGGCGGAGGCCATTTTGAGCAGCACCAACAGCGATTGCTGTAAACCCTAATTCAGCAATGGGGGTATCAATTATTCTTTTTTCGCCAAACTCTTCCAGCATTCCCTGGCTCACTTTATAAGCACCATTATATTCAGCTACCTCCTCTCCCATTAAAAAAACGCTTTCATCTCTTCGCATCTCTTCCTGCATGGCTTCCCTAAGGGCTTCTCTAAAGGCAATTTGTCGCATGTTCATTATTTATTTAGCTGGTTGCAAATTTATCTTATCATGGGCAGATGAGCAAATTGATATTTAACCTCGGGCAATAAAAAAAGGCTGTTCAAAAATATGCTGAACAACCTTTTTGAAATATTTTGTGAATTTACATATTCTCTATTACCATGGCCGACGCACCGCCACCGCCATTACAGATGCCGGCAGCGCCATACCTGGCATTATTTTGTTTCAACACATTTATCAACGTAACAATTATTCTTGCACCACTGCAGCCCAATGGATGCCCGATTGAAACGGCACCTCCATTTACATTTACAGTTGCAGGATCTAATTTCATGCGCCTGCTGTTCTCAATTCCAACTACCGCAAATGCTTCATTCAATTCCCAAAAAGCGATGTCTTCCATTTTTAATCCTGCTTTGGTAACAGCTTTGGGTACAGCTATTGAAGGTGTTGTGGTAAACCATTCCGGTGCTTGTTCAGCATCAGCATAACTTAGAATTTTTGCAATGGGTTTTAAGCCCAGTTCATCCGCTTTTTCTTTACTCATTAAAACCAGTGCAGCAGCGCCATCATTCATGGTTGATGCATTGGCTGCAGTAACCGTTCCATCTTTCTGAAAAGCGCCTTTCAGTTCCGGTATCTTATCAAATTTTACATTGAAGGGTTCTTCATCTTTTGAAAATAAAACAGCCTCCCCTTTTCGTTGTGGTATTTCAACCGGTATAATTTCATTATCAAATTTACCTGTGTCAATAGCTGCCTGACTGCGTTTGTAACTTTCAATGGCAAAGGCATCCTGCTCTTCACGGCTTACATTACAGGTGCCAGCACAAAGTTCGGCAGCATTACCCATGGCCTTACCATCATACACATCTGTTAAACCATCCTTTGCCAGCCCGTCAATTAATTGTGTGTTGCCGTATTTATTTCCCCAGCGCATACTGTCAACATAAAAAGGAACATTACTCATACTCTCCATTCCTCCGGCCACAACAATATCAGCATCGCCCAGTAAAATACTTTGAGCTGCCTGTGCAATGGCTTTCATGCCACTGGCACAAACTTTATTGATGGTTGTACAATTCACTTCATTTGGCAACCCTGCAAATTTTGCAGCCTGTCGTGCTGGTGCCTGTCCAAGATTGGCCTGGATAACTGATCCCATCAATACATCATTAACAAGTTCGGGTTTTACTCCTGCTTTTTCCAAAGCCCCCTTTATGGCAATGGCGCCCAATTGTGTAGCCGTAAATCCTTTTAAAGAACCGCCAAAACTTCCAATTGGGGTACGAACTGCCGACATTATATATACTTCCTTCATGTTAAAAATTTAGAAAACAAAGGTAAGAATTATGAATAAGACAATTTAGGATTTGACAGATGGATTTATTATTTATATCAAATGAAAATAATTGTCTAAAAAAGAAGCTTCTTGATTTTCGTCGTCACGTTTTTCTTCCAAAAAAATAATCTGGTGTTTTTTCTTACGTTTTCAAAAGAAAGATAATAGCAGCATG
>JBKJNG010000412.1:0-2890 GCA_046596065.1 Phnomibacter sp.
TTATTACTAAATACGTTGTGCTAACATATATTTTTGCTAATTGATGATTGCCACTTGCTATGGCACCTGTTAATTTGTTCTTAAGTCCGTTACCAAGCCCGATATCAAAAAAGCCCAGCCAGCCTATCAATGAATTTAAGGTGAGCCAGATGCCATATTGTAATGGATTTACAAAACCAATAGTTAGGGGAACAAGCACCAGGCTCACGGCAATACTGCCACCTTTAATAAAAAACGTAACAGCAATATTTTTTTTAGCCCGCTTCGTTCTTTCATCGCCATTGATAAAATAATTTCTAATGATGGGAATGTTTTTAAGTGATTGTTTTACCATTACCAAATAATTTGATCCGGTTAAATTCTTTTCTTTGTTATTACATTGTACCTCCGGACACCGTCAAAAATAGTTTTTTGATTACAAATAGTTTTCCTCTTTTAAATGACGAACAATTATCCACGCATCACAGTTGTAGTACCTTCTTTTAACCAGGGTAATTTTTTGGGTCTCACACTGCAAAGCATTATAAGTCAACAGTACCCGAACCTTGAGTTAATTGTAATAGATGGTGGCTCTGCCGATGATAGTGTGGAGGTTATTAAAAAGTATGAAAAGCATATTGCATATTGGGTAAGCGAAAAAGATAATGGGCAGGTAGATGCCATTAACAAGGGTTTAAAAATGGCGACAGGTGAATGGTTCGCCTTTCAAAATTCAGATGACTTGTACATTGGAAATACGTTTTCAACCTTTGCAAATGCCCTCCGCGAAAATAATAGCATCGATGTATTCTTCGGCGATCTGTTCATTATCAATGAAAAAGACGATTTTGTCAAGTTTCAACGCGTGGTGCCTTTCGCGGTTTCTAACCAATATATCATCAGCCATCAGATTCACAACCAATCGCTGTTTTTTAAAATGAATTTACTTGACCGGGTGGGATACTTTGATGAAAAATACTGTTTTTCTTTTGACGCCGAGTACATTTTAAGGCTGGCTAATGCGGGGTTCACCAGTTGCAGAGTGCCTGGTATGTATGGTGCGTTCAGGCATCATCCAATGGCAAAATCCAGTACTATTCGGGAGGTGGCCCGTAAAGAAAACAAGGTTATTTACAAATATTACAGCAAGTCACTTAAACTATTCCGGATTAAACCGTTACCCACAATAATCAGATATTATTTAAAAAAAGCCGCTGCCCTAACGCTTCAGCCAGGTTGGCTGGCTTATTTTTGGACATTGAAAAAATGGTACGCTAAGCAATTAAATCATATAAAATCATTTAGCGCTTAAGCTTGCCGCGATTGGAAACCAACATATGTGCGGAATAGCTGGAATCATTTACAAGCAGCATCCAAAGGATGCTGAATCTTCCATAAAAAAAATTACAGAAGCAATTGCGCATCGCGGCCCCGATGGGTTTGGCTATTGGCAGAAGGATCTTGTTTATTTCGGACACAGGCGCCTTTCAATTATTGATCTTACGGATGCTGGAGCGCAGCCAATGGAATACAATGGCTATGTAATAACCTACAATGGCGAAATATATAATTACCTCGAAATAAAAGTGGAACTCGAAAAGCTTGGTTATGTATTCAAATCGCATAGCGACACCGAAGTTATACTTGCTTCATACCAATGCTGGGGTGTAAATTGTCTTACCCGTTTTAATGGAATGTGGTCATTTGCTATTTATGACCCGTATAAAAAAATAGTTTTTTGCAGCCGCGACAGGTTTGGAGTAAAACCATTTTATTATTTAAAGCAAGATGATAAATTGGTTTTTGGTTCTGAGATAAAACAGCTTTTACCCTTTTTAAATAATGTAAAAGTTAACGTGCAGGCTCTTACTCATTACCTGGCTTTTACGCTTATCGATGCCTCTGAAGATACTTTTTTTGAAGGCGTAAAAAATATGCCCGGAAGCCATTACCTTGTATACGATCTTGAATCGAAAAATGTTGAAATAAAAAGATATTATGTTATTGATACGAACAATAAATACCAAAAGATTCAATACGGCGAAGCACTGGAAGTATTTCAGCATCATTTTGAAAGATCAGTTAATTGGCGGTTACGAAGTGATGTAAGGGTTGGTACTTGTTTAAGTGGTGGCCTTGATAGTTCCTATATCGCTTTAATCGCTTCAAAAAATTTTAAAGGATCGCTCCCTTTTTGCGCTTTCACAGCAGAATCAATCGATCCATCAAACAGCGATGAACCTTATGCAAAAATGGTAGCTGAAAAACTCAAGCTTGAATGGCATGTAACAACGCCTTCTGTGGCAGACTTTAGCAGGGATATTATGCAGGTTTGCCAAACCATGGAAGAGCCGGTTGTATCACCATCGGTTTTTATGCAGCATTACGTAATGCGCAAAGCAAATCAGCAAGGCATAAAAGTATTGCTGGATGGGCAGGGTGGAGATGAAACACTATTTGGCTACACCAGGTATATTGCTGCCATGGGCCAGCATTTAAAGGGAGTAGACAAACTTCGGTTTTTAATACAAGCGCAAAAAAAATACCATCTTAGCAAGGCTCATCTGTTGTCAATTTATTTTTATTTTTCTAACTGGCCGCTAAGAAAAAAATATGCTGCACGAAAGATGAAGGGAATTAGACCCGTTTTTTTTGAAACTATTGATGATACCTTTTTTAGTTGTGTTGCAGATGCATATAAAAACCCGTTAGCGTTACAAAAACTTGAAATAACCACCACTCAGATCCCGGCGTTGTTACGCTATGAAGACCGCAATTCCATGCATTATTCCATTGAAACACGCCTGCCTTTTCTTGATTGGGAACTGCTTGAATTTAATCTTTCGTTGCCTATAGATTTCAAAATAAAAGACGGTTGGTCAAAGTATCCGATTCGCGATAGTATGAAGGG
>JBKJNG010000578.1:0-11684 GCA_046596065.1 Phnomibacter sp.
TTAATTTATGACAGCTGAACAACAACGACTTAAGGTCAACTCCACTTCCAAGGTGCCGCTTGAGCAATGGGGGCCATATTTAAGCGACCGCCAATGGGGAACTGTTCGGGAAGATTATAGCGAACATGGGGATGCGTGGAATTATTTTCCATTCAGCCAGTCTCATTGCCGCACTTATAAATGGGGCGAAGACGGCATAGCAGGCATCTGCGATTATTTTCAAAACCTCTGCTTTTCCGTTGCCTTTTGGAATGGAAAAGATGAAATATTAAAAGAACGTCTTTTTGGCGTTGGTAACAGCGAAGGCAACCATGGCGAAGATGTTAAAGAGCTGTACTACTACCTCGACAATATCCCCTCGCATTATTATATGCAGATGCTTTACAAGTATCCGCAGAAAGCATTCCCCTACCAGCAATTGCGGGAAGAAAACCGCAAACGCACCAAAATGGAACCCGAGTATGAATTACTTGATACAGGTGTTTTTGATGATGATGCTTATTTTGATGTGCTGATTACTTATGCCAAATACGGCAAAAAAGACATTGCCATTAAAATTGAAGTGACCAATCGGGCAAAAATAGCAGCACCTATTACAGTATTACCAACCTTATGGTTTTACAACCGGCACTCAAATCAGCGACAGGCAAAAAGGCCAATCATAAAATTGGTAAATGAAAACACCGTAAAAGCTACCCACGAAAGGCAGGGCGCTTACTATCTCTACTTTCAGAAAACAAATGATTGCCTGTTCACCGAAAACGAGACCAATCTTGAAAAAGTAACTGGCGAACCCAATAAAACACCTTTCGTAAAAGATGCCTTTCATGATGCCATCATTAACAAAAAGAATGTAGATCTTTTAAAAAGGAAAAAAGAAGGAACCAAGTTTTCCCCTGTTTACAACGCAAGAATAGCGCCCGGCGCAACCAAAATTCTTTATTTGCGCCTTAGCGATACGTTGCTCGGCGCCCCGTTTACCACCAACGAAAACCAAATTTTCGCCCGCCGCAAACAGGAGGCTGATGAGTTTTACGATGCCATTTTACCTTACCACGTTTCGGCCGATTTGAAAATGATACAGCGCCAGGCGCTGGCCGGTTTGCTGTGGAGTAAGCAGTTTTATCATTACGATATTGAGCGATGGATGAAAAATGGCGATGGAATTACCCCACACCACGAAGGCCGGAAAACGGGCCGCAACCACCAATGGCAGCACCTGAAAAACCAGGATATTATCCTGATGCCTGATAAATGGGAATACCCCTGGTATGCAGCCTGGGATCTTGCCTTTCATTGCATTGGCATCGCCATGATTGATCCAAATTTTGCAAAGCACCAGTTATTGCTTGTAATGCGGGAATGGTATATGAAGCCCGATGGGCAGTTGCCGGCTTATGAATGGAACTTCAGCGATGTAAATCCGCCGGTGCACGCATTGGCCGCACTGCAGGTATACAACATTGAAAAGAACAATACCGGCAAAGGCGACATCAATTTTTTGAAAAGAATTTTTCATAAACTGATAATCAATTTTACCTGGTGGATAAACAGGAAGGATACAAACGGAAACAACATTTTTGAAGGTGGCTTTTTGGGGTTGGATAATATCGGTGTGTTTAACCGAAGCATTCAATTAAGTGCCGACCTGAAACTTGACCAGGCTGACGGTACCAGCTGGATGGGAATGTACGCTTTGAACATGATGGACATTGCCATCGAAATTGCCAACCACGACAGTTCTTTCGAAGACAGTGCAACCAAGTTTTTCGAGCATTTTGTAATGATTGCAGAAGCTTTGAACGAGCTTGGTTTGTGGTGCCCCGACGACCGGTTTTTTTACGATACACTTTGCAGGCCTGGTTCTGATCCAATGATGATGCGCATTCAATCAGTAGTGGGGTTAACCTCGCTTTTTGCAGTATCTATCATTGACAAAAAAACCCTGTTAAAGCTGGAAGATTTTTCTAAACGCACCTCCTGGTTTGAAAAATACCGCAAACGCAATAAGCGTTACTGGCCTAATGAAGAAAGAGCGGAAGATGATAAAGTGCTGGTATCACTTATTGCTAAAGAAAGGTTGATATCGCTTTTAAAAAGGATGATTAACGAGGAAGAGTTTTTGTCGGAAGGTGGAATAAGAGCGCTTTCGAAACACCACGAAACAAATCCCTATACAGTAAATATTGATGGCGTTGATTACACCATTCAATACGATCCGGGTGATTCAACCTCCGACTTTTTTGGCGGCAACTCCAATTGGCGAGGACCGGTTTGGATGCCTATCAACTACCTGCTGATTCAATCGGTTAAAAAGTTTGGCGAATTTTATGGCGAAACGGTTAAAATGGAATACCCAACCGGCTCCGGCGTTGAACTTACATTGACCGAAATAGCCATGGAACTTATTAAACGCGTGGTAAGCCTTTTTGTAAAAGATGAAAAGAACCAACGCAGGTTACACGGAAATGATAACTGGTTCTATGAGAAACCAGAAAACCAGCACCTCGTTCTTTTCTACGAATATTTCCATGGGGACAGCGGTCGCGGGCTTGGTGCCAGTCATCAAAGCGGATGGACTGCGCTTGTTGCCGAAATGCTGAATGAGCTGGCAGAAAAAGAGAAACCAGCTTCTGTTCGCAAACAATCTGTATATGAAGATGACTGATAAACGTACAGCTAACTATTTAAATAAAATAGTTGTATTGGGCTAAATCCTTAAAAAGGTCGCTACATGGCAGCGCTCGAATATCTTTAAATGCTGCTTTCCAGCTAATACAAACAGATGGCTCCAGCGGCGCCATCTGTTTGTATTAGCGCCTTAGAAAATGCCAATTGGTTGTCAACTGGCGCTGCCGGTTACTTAAATAATATCGAACTGGGTTATGCTGTGATTGGTTTGTCATCTGCAGCAGCTTCTTCTGTCTCCGCTTCTTCTTCTTCAGCACCAATGTTAATGTCTACTCCTGCGATATTTAATATTTGAAGCCATTTCACCATTTTCTTCAGGTCGCTTGGGTACACCCTTTCAAGATCAATGGTTGGGTAAACCTTTAAAAAATAAGCTTTTAGCGCTTTGTCCTTTTTAATATCGGGTAAGGCTTCATTGTTTGATTTCATGGCAACAAAAATGTCGGCCAGGTTAACATTATTTGTAGTCGTATACACCTCAATGCTTTCAAGATGCGAAAACTGGTGGCCCCTGCTGCTGATAAACCGGGTGCTATTATCTTCCAGCGACCTTACAATTGCGCCATCATTTTTCGTAGTTATCAATTCAAAGAGGCCCGGCAAACCGCTCACAGAGATCAATTTGTTATATTCCATGTGTCTTCAATTTTAATAAGAGGACGCAAAATAAAGGTTCCTCCACCAGTTTAAAGACCGTATTTTAAAATAATTGCCTGCGGCTTCTTAAAAACTGCTGAAAACTTCAGTGTCAATCAGGCTAATTCCCGGTTCCGGATTTATACTTTGCGGCCAGCGTCGATTGCTACTTTTTGACGGTATGAACCCCAAAAACCTTGTAGCCGCCTTCCTGTTTTTTGTGTTTTCTTTTTCTGCAAAAGATCATGGTCCGTTATTAGCCTAGGTGCAGGATGCTTCAAACAACTTTAGAGAGTAAAATCATCGGCACGCTTCGCGATATTCCCGATCTTATTTCTGTTTAACTGAAATATTTCGAGTGCTGGAATATTCGTGTGTTTAACAGGAAGCACGATGAATGGAAATGCAGGAAAAACAAGCGTTCGGTTCTAAATTCGAAGTAGATACCATGCGGGAATACCTGCAGAATGCAGGCAAAGCATCACAATTTGGGTTTAATGCAGATTTAAGAATAGTTGTTGAAATTTCACCCTCAGTGCTCCTTAAAGATACTCGTATGTTAAGAAATAATGTCTGCAGGGGCGTCAGATGCAAGGATACTCACTGCCTGCATTGGAGTCGTGCTTTGGTTTGTTGCCATTATTACTACTTCCGGATTATACGTTGCATGAGAGCTGGTGGTATAATTGTACAGGTAGCCGCCTCCGCTTATTAATGTTCTTTCAACACCAAACAGAATATTCTCCAATGAACTTTCCCTGTAAACTATATCGCCGCCGTTTACAATGGTTGTGTAAACCACCTTTATTGTGCCCTGTGTTTCATTTAAAATAATGTGTGGTTGTGTCCCCAGGTTAATTGTCACTGGGTAGAGGTTGTCCCAGGTACCGTCGGGGCGGCGAACTAAAAGTGAAATCTGCGGATAACCCGGCAAATCGTAACTGGTTTTTACCGCAAAATATAATGTGCCATCACTCGCCATTTTTACGCTCATATGGTCGTCACTCATTCCGGCCCCTATATTAAGCGCCGATTGCGAGGCCGGCACTTCGTCCGCTGACCAACTAGTTGCAATTGCGCCATCGTTATGCGTCCTAAAGCCAAATTTTTTGGTATTTTGATTTGACCAGAAAATTCCAATTTTCCCCGGCAAGGTAGTTAGTACACATAGGTCATCATCCGTTACACCTGTAGCTATTGTTATAGGCGAACTAAAGGTGGAGTAAGGCGCATCGCTCCACCAAACCGTAATATCAGAAGTGCCGTCGGAAGCCAGCCACATTCTGCCAGTGCCGTCAACTGTAAGCGTAGCGGTTTCAGCGCCGGAAAGAAAAGTTACTGGTGAGTTGGATGATCGCTGGCTCCAGCGTACATATGTGCCGGATGCAGGAATATATTCTACAGAAACGACATAGGAGGTACTGCTTCTGAAAAGCAGGATGTGAACCAGGTTGTCCGCCATCCAGCAATCGGCCTTGTAACGGGTACCGCTGGCAATGGTCAAAACAGGGGTCCAGCTGGTACCGTCCAACCGAAAGATTTTTGTACCACCTGGCGTGGCTAAAACGCACCACCATTTGCCGGCATAATTCCAAACTTTATCCTGCGGTTTATCTTTGGTATACTGGCTAATTGGTATGGAACCCAGTGGTGTGACTGAGCTAAATCCCTGTAGTGTTCCCATTGTAAGGTTTTAAATTTCTTAAAATAACTCCAGGGCGTTAATAAACATTTTTTCGGTGCAGTTTAATGGAGTTAAACCGTAAAATGTCATTGCGATATTGCTAACAATATAATATCGCTTGCACTTTGTTTACACATTAAAATGGCACTATTTTGTAAACCTGGTCAGTTCGTTCTTACAAGTTTAATTGTTTTCGTTCCTGTGCTGGTAACTAAATGTGCCAGGTACATTCCCGGTGCAAGCCGGCTTCCATCAATATTTATGGTATTCAATTTTCCTGCATTTGCCTTACCACTGCCAAGCAATTTCACTTTTGCTCCCAGGCTATTATACAACGTAACTGTGTAGTCACTTTCTTCGTTAACTGAAAACCTTAAAACTGCATTATTCTTAAAAGGATTTGGATATACACCGACCGCTTCATTCTGCGTGTTAACATCACTCTCTGATTTAAATACAGTTGCGGAACTTGCTGCGCCAGCAATCCGCCGCTTTAAAATATTCGTTTCCGAAGTAACTGCGGATGCCGAAACAGTGCTCGTGCTCGCACCGGAAGGATCATCCGATGCCAGAACGCTAACCGCCTGGATGGGATTCGTACTTTGGTTGGTTGCCATAATTACCACATCGGGGTTGCAGGTTTGGTGAGTGCTGGTGGTATAATTATACAGATAGCCACCCCCGCTTATTAATGTTCTTTCGATGCCAAAGCTGATATTCGACATCGAACTTTCCCTATAAACAATGTTGCCGCCGTTCACAACCGTGGTATAAACCACTTTTATTTTGCCCTGCGCTTCATTTAAAATAAGATGCGGTTGTGTTCCCTGGTTAATTGTTACAGGGTACAGGTTGTCCCAAACACCCGTTGGGCGGCGGATTAAAAGCGAAATGAGCGGATAGCCCGGCAAATCATAACTGGTTTTTACGGCAAAATATAGTGTCCCATCGCTTGCAAGTTTTACACTCATATGATCGTCACTCATGCCAGCCCCCACGTTGACCGCTGATTGTGAAGCCGGTACTTCATCTGCTGACCATGAAGTGGCAACCGCTCCGTCGGTATGGGTCTTAAAGCCAAATCGCTGGGTGGTTTGGTTTGACCAAAAAATTCCGATTTTTCCGGGTAAAGTAGTCAGCACGCAGAGGTCATCAGTCGCAACTCCGGTAGCGATTGTTATTGATGAGCTCCAGGTAGAGTAAGGTGCATCGCTCCACCAAACCCTGATATCAGAAGTTCCATCAGAAGCCAGCCACATTCTGCCAGTTCCGTCAACTGTTAGTGTAGCAGTTTCAGCGCCGGACGGAAAAGTTATTGCTGAACTGGCTGGTCGCTGGCTCCAGAGTGTATAAGTGCCGGAAGCAGGTGAATATTCTACAGAAACAATATATGAGGTACTTGTAGGTCGGAAAAGCAGGATATGAACTAAATTTCCTACCAACCAGCAATCAGCCCTGTAGCTGGTGCCGGATGCAATCGTTAAAACAGGTGTCCAGCTGATACCATCCAGCCGAAAAATTTTTGTACCACCCGAAGTGGCTAAAACACACCACCATTTGCCTGCATAGTTCCAGATCTTATCCTGTGGTTTATCTTTGGTATACTGGCTTATAGGTATAGGATTTAGCGCTGTTACAGAAGTAAATCCCTGTAGTGTTTGCTGAATGGTATAGATCTGCCCGTTAAAACCTCCCTGGATAATATTTCCCGCAACATCAGCAATGCCGGTGCCGGTAGCCATCAGATCCAGCCCTAATGTTCCATTACCTGTTATAGAGCCAATAGTTAGATCATATACACCCGCTGATACCAACGTAATGGATGATAGCACACCACTTACTGTGCTGCCAGTAACAAGCGAAAAGTCTGATAGGTCTGCTCCGGTTACAGGTTCGGAAAAAGTTGCCCGGAAGACTACTGTAGTTGCACTGGTAGTTGATGCAGCCGGCGCCTGCCTGTTGATACTTACTACTGTTGGGTAAGTTTTATCAAAACTTACTGCGCTGCCATCGGTGGTAGTTGTTCCCTGCCTACCCGCTACGCCCGCAGTACTAATAAAATCAATAGTAAATGGTATAACTCCCGATGCATCACTAGCAGTCATAGTATAACTGGCAATAAAGCTGTTATTACTGCCTGCTGTGGCCGTAACTAAATGAGTAGCAATTGTAACCGTTGGAGGATTAATGGCCTCCGATGTGCTAAAGCTTAATGTAACCAGGTCGCCGGGTTTGGCAAGCGATGTATTGCTATTGCCAGAGGAAATACTAACAGATGTAAGGCTGGGTAAGCCTGGCTGAATGGTATAGGTCTGACCCGCGGTAAAACCCGCGGCGATTGCATTACCGGCGGCATCTGTTACGCCCGTTCCGCTGCTATTTAAATCAAGCCGCAGCGTACCATTGCCGCTTACAGAAGCAATGGATACATCGTATGTATTTCCACTTATGATGGTAACGGACGATAGCGTCCCGATGGCCGATCCACTGGTGGTGATTGAAAAGTCAGGTAAATCTACCCCGCTAACAGCCTCAGAAAAAGTTATGCGGAATATAACCGATGTAGCGCCAGTAGGATTGGTAACGGGTGATTGCCGGTTGATGTTCGTTACCGATGGAGCAGTATTGTCAAAACTCACACTGGCTCCATTGGTCGTGGTTGTTACCTGCGTGCCCGCCGTACCCACATTATTACTAAAATCTATGCTGAATGGTATAATTCCGGGTATATCGGTTACTGTCATTATATAACTGGCAATAAAACTGTTATTGCTGCCTGCAATGGCGGTAACAGTATGATTTGCTATAATAACATTCGTTGGATTAATCAATTCAGAAGCTGTGAAACTCAGGCTTATAACATCCCCTGGTTTGGCAAGCGATGTCGAAGTGTTATTTGATACAATACTGGCGGAAGTAAGGGTTGGCGTACCTGTATTAATAGTGTAAGCCTGCCCCCCGATGAAACCGCCTGAAATGGCATTTGCTGCAGCATCTGCAATGTTGGTACCGGCAGTCTTTAAATCCAGCCGCACTACACCATTTCCGCTAATAGAAGATACTATTATATCATAAGTACTGCCGTCTGTACCAACAGGTGTTACACTGGTAATATTTCCGGTTAATGTTCCGGAAACAACCGTCGCAGTAAAATCAGATGCATCAACTCCTGTTACTTTTTCGGAGAAAGTGCATCTGAATGTTACTGAAGTGGCATTGGTGCCCGTATTGGAAGGCGATTGCCGGTTAATACTTTGCACAACAGGTTCTGTAAGATCGGGAGTTACGAGGCTGAAGTTAAAGGCCATATCACTTTCAGATGCGCCTGTTTGTTTTTGATGAATTTCAACAGCTACAACATTGCTGCCGGCCACAAATGCCGAATTGTTGATATTAAATAATTGGCCTGTGTTCCCGTTATCGCTTGCGCTTGTGGATGCGAGGGTAGTGTAACTGATGGAGCCCGTAGGCATATTGGAACGATAGACTTCTGTTCCGTTGATATATACAACAGCGCCATCATCCCTTTTAATTTGAGCGGCATAGAATGCAAATGCTGTAGGATCAGCAAGGCTGAAGGTTTTTCTAAAATAGGTGGTAACGTATTTATGTTTTTTATCAGGACCGTAACTAATAATGGTAGTAGCACCACTAGTGCCGTAACCAAACTTGCCGTTACCGGTTTTCCACGATCCGTCATTAAAAGAGGCGGATCGCCAAGCAGTTGCCTGGTTTGTACCGTTATCGAGGTATTTCCAGGAATCATTATAGGAAATGATTGAAACCTGACCCTTTGAGTTGCTTACAGAAAGCAAAACAAACAACGCCGAAAAGAATAGAGTTTTCACTAAAAGGTATTAAAAGGATTGAAAAAAGTTGGAAATTTTTATATATGATTTATCTAGTACAGGAACTAGCATTGGGGCGTTCGGTATTTGTAATTAGTCTGCTACAAAATAATACCCCGTGCACCGCATTTGCAAGTAAATGCAACTTTTTTTAAAAAAATTAATATGACTTATCCAGATGTTTTTTTGTTGTTGATGACGACCAGTATGTTCCGATACTGGTCGT
Source organism: Phnomibacter sp. (assembly GCA_046596065.1). Classification (GTDB taxonomy): domain Bacteria; phylum Bacteroidota; class Bacteroidia; order Chitinophagales; family Chitinophagaceae; genus Phnomibacter. Next base: position 9,086 of record JBKJNG010000578.1, read on the forward strand.
CTATACTCCTAACATCTCTTTCAACTTTTCTCTAACGAAATGGATACATGTTTAGGGAGTTTTAATTTTAATATGTTTTATAAAAGCTGGTTGTCATACCTACTTTGCCAAACCTCGGGCCTTCGCAATTTTGCATAATGTGTTTTGACGCTGGGAAATACGGCCTTGGTGTTTTTTTATGATAACTATTTTTTTAAGAAACTTAGCGTTTTTTAGCAGCCACCAGTATGATAATCCCGCTATACTTGCACCTTACGCTACGCATGCTCTCACTAACCCGAAGCCTTTATGCGAAGGTTCGTAACATCTTATTTATCGCTGACCTGCAGCGGTCCTTGCTTTTTCAACCTGCTGCCAAACCGTTACAAATATCTCCGGGTGCGTGTATCCTGATTCACTTCCACTGATTCAAACCTTTAAACTACTTTTACAACTCGTTTAAGTGCTAATATGACAGAAAATGAAATCGTAGAATCGCCGTCAGTTTCAACGGAAGATTTGCTAAGCGAATTAGCTGGCCAGATAAATAAGGATGCGTTGCCAAGGCATATCGCTATTATTATGGATGGTAACGGGCGGTGGGCGCAGGAAAAAGGGCAGGACCGTTTATTTGGTCATTTTCACGGGGTTGAAAGCGTACGCAACATTGTAGAAGGCTGCGCAGAACTCGGCATTGAGTATTTAACCCTTTATGCCTTTAGTACCGAAAACTGGGATCGGCCCGAGTATGAAGTAAATGGCCTGATGGAGTTGTTGGTAAATACAATCCGAAAGGAAACCGAAACCCTGAACCGTAATAATATAAGACTGCACGTAATAGGTGACCGTAATATGTTAAGTGCTTACGTTAACAAAGAGCTTGATGAAAGCCTCGAACTAACCAGCCGGAATACTGGTCTTAACCTGATAATGGCCTTAAGTTACAGCGGCCGCTGGGAATTGGTGCATGCGGTGCAGCAAATTGCACTCGATGTAGAAGCCGGTAAACTGAAAGCAGCTGAAGTTGACCAGGACACGCTCAGAAATTACCTGTATACAAGCGGTTATCCCGATCCTGAATTAATGATCCGTACCAGCGGCGAATACCGTATCAGCAATTTTTTGCTTTACCAGCTTGCCTATGCCGAGCTCTATTTTACCAATACCCGCTGGCCCGATTTCCGCAAAAAGCATCTTTACGAAGCCATTATCGATTTCCAAAACCGGGAAAGGCGCTTCGGAAAAACTAGTGCGCAGCTAAATGAAGTTCAGGGTTAAGCTGCCGGCTACTGTTTTGTTTTAGGGTATATGCGTCAAATGCCTGTCGTTACGCAAGTTTCCTTTTAACATACACTTTCAATCTTTGCAATTATCTTGCCGCCCTTACAATCCTCTTTTTGATTCATACCCAACAACTGAAATTTTTTTTCCGGATGTTCAATATAATAAGCCGCCCGGCATTACTAACTTTATGTGTATTGCTGTTTGCAGCACGGTCAGGCGCACAGGATACAACTACCATTACTACTTCTGTTGATCCGGAGCTCGAAGCTATTTTCACTCAAAAAGTACCAAAAGAATATACCATTGCTTCGGTAAAAGTCACCGGTAATAAGTTTTTCGATAATACTTTGCTCATGTCGGTTGCGAACCTGAATGTGGGCGATAAGGTAATGATTCCGGGCGGTGACAACTTTAGCCGGGCTATTAATAACCTTTGGGGCCAAAATTATTTCGGAAACGTAGCTATATATATTATCTCCCTCGAACAGCCCGATAAGATCAATATTGAAATTGAGGTGCAGGAAAGACCGAGGTTACAGAAATTCAGCTTTAAAGGTGTTAAGAAAAGCGAGTCTGACGATCTGAAGGACAAAGTTGGTCTTGTAGCCGGTAGAATAATTACCGATAATTCAAAGCAAATTGCCATTGAACAGGTCGAAAAATATTATGCTGAAAAAGGCTATCGCAATGTGGCGGTCCTTATTGATGAATTACCAAGCCCGAATGTTCAAAATGCTTCAGATATCGTATTTAACGTAAACAAAGGCAGTAAGGTAAAAGTTGGAAATATTTTCTTTGCGGGGAATGAAAATATTGAAGATTTGAAGCTGAAAAAGCAAATGAAGGGAACCAAAGAAACTAGTCGGTTCTCGCTTTATGCTTCGAAAGACACGTCGGTATTGGCAGGTGGAAATAAAAAATCAGTTGAAAGCCTGCTTGAAAACCAGGGCTTTTTAAAACCAACCGTTATCCTTAACGCTCTTGATCCTTATTTCCGGTTCAAGGTTTTTGCCAATTCCAAGTTTAACGCGAAGAAGTACGAAGAGGATAAGGATAAGATTGTTGACTACTATAACAACAAAGGTTTCAGGGATGCAAGGATCGTAAAGGATACTGTTTACCCGGGCACTACTGGCAACCTGAACGTTGAGGTTAAATTGGATGAAGGACACAAATACTATTTTGGTAACATCACATTTCGTGGTAACACTAAGTATTCGGATTCGATTTTAAAGCAGATTGTAGGCATTGAAAAAGGCGAAATATATAACCTGGAAAACCTGAACAAGAGAATTGGTAAAGAATTGGCCCAGGATGGAAGTGCCGATATTAGTGC
>JBKJNG010000302.1:0-4527 GCA_046596065.1 Phnomibacter sp.
TAAAAGTGTAACATTGGTACCTAGTGAAACAGGTGGACGCTACGTTATTTTTGTTGATGATGAAATTGTTTATGACCGTAAAGCATCCGGTCATTTTTTAGAAATAAAAGATATAAAACAATTGATACGCGATAAAGTAAATTCCGAAAAAAATTTGGGGCATTCTGATAAAAAATAGGCATAAAAATGAAGTTAACCAGAAATGAGGTTTTTGGATTGGCCTTCGAAAAAAATGCTTTAATAAAATTTCGTGGAGGACCTTAAAAAAAGAAATGCTGTTTGAGCCAGCACGATCACTGATCTAAATCTTTTTACGGCGAGTTTATTTCTTTTTAGGCCTGGCAGGAAATTTTTAGTAAATAAGGATTTCAATCCATTTTCCTTCTCTTTCAGGAGAAGGTGCCTGAAGGGCGGATGAGGCCGACAGCCTTGATTTTTTTTGTTTCTTTATTTCATTAAGGAAAAAAAGAAAAAGCTTGAAGGACGAAGTTGAAAATTGATTGCAAACTGGTCTATGCTAAAATCAACTGACTATAAAATGAACACTTTACATCATCTACCATAATGGCAAATAACCTTATAAGTGTTAAATCTGCAAAAGCATTGGTTACCCAACACTGCAAACCACTAACGGCAAAGCAAATGCCATTAGCCAATGCGCTAAACACAGTGCTTTCGGCTGATGTATTTTCCAGTATGGATATGCCCGGCTTCAACCAATCTGCTATGGATGGCTATGCTATTTGTTTTGCAGATTATGAAGTAAATAAAACAATTAAAATTTTTGGCGAAAGTTATGCGGGCAGTAATAAACTTCTTCCCTTACAAAAAAATACTGCCGTAAGAATTTTTACCGGCGCACCGGTTCCGGCTGGTGCCGATACAGTTGTAATGCAGGAGCATACAAAAAAAAATGGCGATGAATTAACCATCGAATCACCAAATCTTTTTTGTGGATTAAATGTAAGAAAACAAGGTTCTGAAATTAATAACGGAGCACTTGCATTAGAAGCAGGTACTTTACTCACACCGGGCGCAATTGGCTTTTTAGCCGGTCTCGGATTCACAACTGTTCCTGTGCATGGCTTTCCAAAAATCACCATTATTGCTACCGGTAAAGAATTGGTAACTCCGGGCAATCCATTGTTGCCGGGGCAAGTTTATGAAAGCAATTCGCTTACATTAAAAACTGCATTACAACAATTGCAAATTACAAATGTCAAACTGCATTGGGTGGATGATGATGTTGATGCGTTGGTAATAGCCGTGCAAAAAGCATTAAGCGACTCCGATCTTATTTTGCTTACCGGGGGCGTAAGCGTGGGCGATTACGATTATGTGATTCCTGCACTAAAAGCATGTGATGTAACCACCATTTTTCATAAAGTAAAACAGCGGCCAGGCAAACCGCTTTTTTTTGGAAAAAAAGACGAACAGGTAATCTTCGGCTTACCGGGAAATCCGTCATCTGTGCTAAGTTGCTATTACCAATATGTTTTGTTGGCCGTACAAAAAATCATGAACAGAAACGATGTATTCATTAAAACAATTGAATTACCAATTGAGCAACCGTATACAAAAGCACCCGGACTTACCCATTTTCTTAAAGGCAGTTATAACAATGAAAAAGCAAAGCATTTAACGGCACAGGAATCCTTTCGCCTGAGTTCATTCGCCTTAGCTAATTGTTTAATTGAAATACCGGAAGATACGGAGGTTGTTGAAAGTGGTCAGTTAGTGACAGTACATGTTTTAAGTTGAAAAGTTAATAAGGTGACAAATTGTTTAGCTCAATCAGCCGCTTCTATTTTCCCAAATCAGACATCGTAAATCATACATCGTATTATGCCCTGGTCGGAAATTATATTTTACTTGCTGCTTTTTAGTGCCGCATTTTTATACTCTTCTGTTGGGCATGGAGGTGCAAGCGGCTACCTGGCTATTATGGCGCTGTATCATTTTGCTCCCGCACAAATGAAACCCACAGCACTGAGCATGAATTTGTTTGTATCCATGATCGCATTTATACAATTTCAAAGAGCAGGCCATTTTAAATGGCCTTTATTCTGGCCTTTAGCAGCTGCGTCGATACCAATGGCTTTTATTGGAGGCAGCATTCACGTAAACGATCCGTTGTACAGGGTTATTTTAGGAGTTGTACTGCTGATTATAGTATTGCGGTTCATATTAATTAGAAACGTTCCGGGCGACATTAAGGCCAGCCGACCTGCAATTGGCTGGTTAGTATTGCTCGGCAGTTTAATCGGCTTCTTATCAGGCCTAATTGGTATTGGCGGCGGTGTCTTGCTGTCTCCTGTTATTCTGCTTGCAGGTTGGGCAGGACAAAAACAAACCGCCTCCATCAGCGCATTATTTATTTTTGTGAATTCAGCCGCCGGTCTTGCAGGGCAATTGTTATTGCAGCAGCCATTTTTGAATGTTGGCAGCAATATTGGCTGGTTGATTGCAGTAGGTGTAATTGGAAGCTTAACGGGTTCGTACCTGGGTGCTAAAAAATTCAATATACAAATTGTAAAATATTTGCTGTCGGTTGTGTTAGTAATTGCAGCGTATCATCTTATATGGAAATAACAATTATTGCATTTGGACAAATAGCGGAATTAACCGGTAAATCAAACTGGGTAATGACTGGTATAAATAATACCGAACAATTAAAACAATCTATCGAATCAGCTAATCCTGCAATTAAAAACATAAATTACCTGGTAGCAATAGATAAAAAAATTATTACCGGAAACGCAGATATTCCTGCCAATGCAACGGTTGCTTTATTACCACCATTTTCAGGAGGTTAAACGATGATTGATCTTTCACAAACCGCAAGATACCAGCGGCAAATATTATTACCGGAAATTGGCATACAGGGCCAGCAATTATTGCACAATGCAAATGTGCTGGTAATTGGTGCTGGCGGACTTGGCTGCCCGGCTTTACAATACCTTGTTGCGGCCGGTATCGGAACTATAGGTATTGTGGATGGCGATATAGTCGACATTTCGAACCTTCACCGCCAAATATTGTATAATACTACTGATATTGGAAAATCAAAAGCATTATTAGCTGCAGAAAAATTGGGCGAATTAAACAATGATTGCAACATTAAAGCGTGTCACTCTTTCCTCGATTCAACGAATGCTTTTGAGTTAATTGAGGCATACGATATTATATTGGATGGCAGCGATAATTTTGCCACCCGTTATCTTGTAAATGATGTTTGCGTACTCTTGAAGAAACCACTTGTATATGGAGCTGTTTACAGATTTGAAGGACAGGTTGGCGTATTCAACTGCTTGCAAAACGATGGCACTTATTCTGCGCAATACCGGGATCTTTTCCCTGTGCCACCAGCCCAAAACACTATACCGAATTGTGCCGAAGCTGGTGTACTTGGAGTATTACCCGGTATTATTGGAACCATGCAGGCGAATGAAGTAATCAAACTAATTACAGGCATTGGCAAACCGTTGATCAACACTTTGTTCACTTACAATGCACTGAATAATCGAACTTTTCAACTGGCATTTGCACCAACCATAACCGGCAAAAACGCAGTACCCGAAAGCAGGGAAATGATTGAGGCAACTGACTATAATTTTGAATGCGAAACAGATAGCGTTAGCAAGTTCATTTCTATCAATGCAAAGCAATTTGACGAGTTGTTAGCGAAAAATAATATCCGCATTATTGATGTAAGAGAAAAAAACGAACTGCCTTTGATAGATTTGTTTGAACACCAGCAAATGCCATTATCAACTTTTAATGAAAGCGCTGTAGATACTGATACCGATATTGTTTTATTTTGCCAGTCGGGTGTAAGAAGTAAAAATGCGGCAAACAGAATTGCTGCTGCCAGTAAAAACGTTACAAGAGTTTATTCGCTGGATGGTGGTATTACAGCATGGCTTGCCTATAAAAATGAAAAAGTGTAAACAGGTAACATGGAAAAGAAACCAAAAAATATATTTCACACCGGCGCCATAGAGCCATCGTTTATTGCAGCCTCAATTACAAATCATAATACTAAAACAAATATTGGCGCACATAGTATTTTTTTAGGACAGGTTCGTAACGATATCATTAATAAAAAAGAAGTTGCTGCCATTGAATATACCAGTTACGAACCGATGGCATTGGAAAAAATGCACGAGATAAGAGAAATGATTTTTGAAAAAAACAACCTTACCTGTATGCATGTACACCATAGCTTAGGTATTGTAGCAGTCGGTGAAATTTCTCTTTTTGTTTTTACATCATCAAAGCATAGAAGAGATGCTATTGATGCATGTAACGAATTGGTTGAATTAATAAAAAAAGATTTGCCGGTTTGGGGTAAAGAAATTTTTAAAGATGGGAATCATGTTTGGAAAGAAAATAGTTGATTAGTTGACTAGTTGATCGGTTGATTAGTTTACAAGTTAACAGGTCAGGAACATAGCCAGTTGAATCTTAAAAAATAATACTTGAAATATAAGCAATACCGCACAGAGGCCAGTTATCAAATTCACC
>JBKJNG010000423.1:0-3971 GCA_046596065.1 Phnomibacter sp.
GAAGCACTGGTGCAAATGATGCTGCATTTTGCCGCTAAAAAAGGTTAATCGTAAGCAGCTTTTGTAAAGACAGTTAGCAGTTAAAGGATGCATAAACAGCTGATTGTGCAATCGCTGTATCAAAATTATAAATGCCTTGTGCTACAAAATTGCCTACGCCGCCCTTGGCAAATAACACTAAACGTTATCTTGCGGGCCAATTAAAAGAAAAGAGAGTTAGGAAACATGGCGCATATAAAACCCTTTCAAGCACTTCGTCCGGATCCAAAGCATGCCGCACAGGTTGCCAGCAGGCCGTATGATGTAATGAACCGCGAAGAAGCCAAGCTTGAAGTACAGGGAAATCCATATAGTTTTTTACATATTACCCGCAGCGAAATCGATCTTCCCGAGCAAACAGATCCTTACCTGCCGTTGGTATATACTACTGCCCGCGAAAACCTGAAAGCGTTTTTAAGCCGGGGTGTTTTATTCCAGGAAGCAAAGCCTTGTTATTATATCTACCGCCTTACGATGGATGGCCGTGATCAGACAGGCCTTGTTTGCGTATCGTCTGTTGATGATTACAACAAAGACATCATTAAAAAACATGAATTTACCAGGCCGGAAAAAGAGATCGATCGTATTCAGCATATCATAAATACGGGCGCACAAACAGGTAATGTTTTTTTGGCTTACAGAAATAACGAAGCTATCGATAGGCTGGTACAGGACTGGCAAATAAGCCGTTCGCCGGTATACGATTTTACCGCAACAGATGGAATACGTCATAGCATTTGGGTTATAAATACTGATAAAACAATTGAAACTATTAACCGTTTGTTTGAAACGGAAGTTGGTGCCACTTATATTGCCGATGGTCATCATCGGGCAGCAAGCGCTGCTAAATCCAAGCTGATGTTGAAGGATAAAAATAATGAGAACGCAGCCTACTTTTTAACCACTTTGTTTCCTGCCAGCCAGTTGTATATTATGGATTACAACCGGGTGGTAAAAGATCTGAATGATCTTAGCCACGAAGCATTCTTTTTCAAACTGGCAGAAAATTTCGAAATAGAAATGGTGGGCGAGAAACCATACAAGCCCGCTGACCTGCACGAGTTCGGCATGTATATAGATGCTAACTGGTATAAGCTAACTTCCAAAACAGGCACTTACAGCTCAGACCCAATTGGCGAGCTGGACGTAACCATTTTACAGAACAATATCCTTGGACCCATTCTTGCCATTCACGATCAGCGTACCGATAAACGAATTGATTTTGTTGGCGGTATACGCGGGCTTGATGCATTGGCAAAAAGGGTAAACAGTGGTGAAATGCGCCTTGCTTTCAGCTTGTATCCCGTAACCATTCACCAGCTGTTTGATATTGCCGACAGCGGCAATGTAATGCCGCCAAAAAGTACCTGGTTTGAACCTAAACTGAGAGATGGTTTGCTCACACATTTAATTACCAACGCCGAAAATGATTAAGCACTGTTAAACTTTACAAGATTTATATGCTTATCGTATTTTTGATAGTAACTTTAAAATAATGAAAAAAATTTTTATTCTTTTTACAGCGGTTTGTTTGCAAACCATCATGTTTGCACAGGATGCGAAACAGTTACAGGAAAAAGCAAGAACCTTTATGCACCAGGGCGATTTTACCAATGCCATTCTGGTACTTAACAGGGCACTTGCTTTAGAGCCTAACAATTTGGAAATAGCCAAAGACTTGGGGCTGAATTATTATTATGTAAAAGATTACAATAAGGCAGTGGAAGTTTTAAAACCATTGCTCGACAGGAATGATGCTGATGACCAATGTTTTCAGATTGCCGGAGATGCTTACTGGGCTTTAGATCAAACTAAAGAATGTGAAGCGGTGTATAAAAAAGGAATTAAGAAACTGCCCAACAGCGGGGCATTATATAATGAGTTGGGTAAAGTATTGTGGACGAACAAGGATTTTACAGCCATTAAACAATGGGAAAAAGGAATTGAAAACGATCCCGGCTTTGCCGGTAATTATTATAACGCCTGCAAATATTATTACTTTACAACCGATAAAGTATGGAGCCTTATTTACGGCGAAATATTTTTAAACATCGATCCCAAAAGTGCCTATACTCCCGAAATAAAAAATATTTTAGTAGAAGGGTATAAAAAATTATTTGCTGATGCCGACCTTGAAAAAAACAATAAAGATAAAAACCCGTTTACCATTGCTTTTTTAAAAACCATGAACAAGCAAAGCTCCATTGCCGCTTCGGGTATTAATGCCGAATCGTTAACCATGATAAGAACCCGTTTTATCCTGGATTGGTATACCACATATGCGGCCAAATTTCCTTTTAAATTATTTGCATTGCAACAGCAATTTTTACAGGATGGTTTGTTTGAAGCTTATAACCAATGGGTATTTGCAACGGCACAAAATTTACCGGCTTATCAAAACTGGACAACTGCACACAGTAAAGAGTATAATGAGCTAACCCGGTTCCTGGAGGGTAGAATATTTAAAGTTCCCAAAGGTCAATATTACCATTAAAGAAATAAATTGTAATAAATACCCCATACAGCTTCTGCATGGGGTATGACTATTTTTTATTAACTTGTTTTTAAAACTTTATAATTATGGAAGAACAACGTGATGAAAAATTATGGCAGTTAGCCAAACGCCGGGCCGATTTTCAAAACAGCCTTATCAGCTTTGTTGTTATAACCGGTATCTGCTGGGTAATATGGTATTTAACTGCCGGCCGAAACGGTATTAACATAGGTACACCCTGGCCTCTTTGGGTTATGCTGGGCCTTGGCATTGGCTTGTTCTTTAAATTTATGAAAGCCTATAAAACCGATAAGGATACTATTGCCGAACGGGAATATGAAAAACTCAAGAATCAGAACAAATAATTACCGGGTTAAACCAACGACTGCTTATGAATGAAAGTTCCAGAATATTTGATTATATCGATTTTCAGTTAAAGAAGTTTCCCAAAGCAGATATGTTTAGTGGAAAAGAAAACGGCGTATGGAGAAATTACAGCACAGCCGAAGTAAAAGATACCATTAACCGATTAAGTGCCGGTTTAATGAAACTGGGTGTTAGTGGGAACGACATGACCATTGAAAACCAGGATAAGATTGCACTCATATCTAAAAACCGGCCGGAGTGGTTAATGCTGGATATGGCCTGCCAGCAAATTGGTGCCGCCATTTGTCCCATTTATCCCACAACTAATGTTAATGAACTGGAATTTATTTTTAATGATGCCACTATTAAATATGTATTTGTAAGCGGACAGGAAATTTTAGATAAAGTAAATATTATCCGCCACAAAATACCAAGTTTACAAAATGTATTTTGTTTTGATGAACTGTCCGATGTGGAGCTTTGGAAAAAATTAATGACAGATATTACGGATGCTGATGTTGAAAAAATGGAAATAATAAAAGCATCCATTTTACCGGAACACTGTGCTACTATTATTTATACATCCGGAACAACAGGAACACCAAAAGGGGTAATGCTTAGTCATCGTAATATTGTAAGTAATGTCATCAATGCTAAAAAGAGTTTCCCTTTTGAAGATGATACAACTGCCCGTACGTTAAGCTTTTTGCCCCTGAACCATATTTTTGAACGAATGATTTCACTCATTTATATAAGCAGCGGCATCTCCATTTATTATGCAGAAAGTTTAGATACCATTGCCCAAAACCTGAAAGAAGTAAAGCCAACGATGTTTGGAACGGTACCCAGGTTATTGGAAAAAACCTATGAAAAGATCATGGAAAAGGGTGCTGAACTAACCGGTATAAAAAGAAAATTAATTTATTGGCTATGCCCAGTTGCATAGTATACCATAAGCTTTTGGGTTTTACATTATCATAATCATTTGCCAGGTTAACCGACCAGTAAAATAATTTTCTTTTTATACCGGTTAGTTCAGCACCCTTTTCCATGATCTTTTCATAGGTTTTTT
>JBKJNG010000492.1:0-8525 GCA_046596065.1 Phnomibacter sp.
CAGAATACAAAGGCACTGCGCTATTTCTACAGCCATGGAGCGAAGGCTGTAGAAATAGCGCAGCGTCATTTGCTATTAGTAATACGGATGATAAACGTGGTGCTATCATGCTGCAGAATACAAAGGCACTGCGCTATTTCTACAGCCTTCGTTCCATGGCTGATTTTAAAGGAAAGATTATAGAGAATAACCTGACCGGTTTGGTAATGGATATTAATGGAATAGAAGTGTATTTCAGGTTGATTGGTGAGTTTAATGCATACAACCTGTTAGCTGTATACGGTGCAGCCATTTGTTTGAAAGAAGATTCAGCTGAAGTGCTGGAAGCATTAAGCAATATAACAGGTGCCGAAGGCAGATTTGATTACACCATTTCAAAAAACGATAAAGTAATTGGCATTGTGGATTATGCGCATACACCTGATGCTTTACTAAATGTATTGGCAACTATAAAAAAATTAATAAAGAACGAAGCGCAGGTAATTAGCGTGGTGGGTTGCGGTGGCGACAGGGATAAAACAAAGCGTCCGGTGATGGCTGCAGTTGCATGTGAGTATAGCAATAAAGCCATTCTTACAAGCGATAATCCCAGAACAGAAGATCCGCTGCAAATTCTTGCTGATATGCAGGAGGGGTTAAAAAGTGAGCATCGCCGTAAGGCATTGGTTATCGCAGATAGAAGAGAAGCAATCAAAACGGCCATCATGTTATCGCAGCCGGGTGATATTGTTTTGGTAGCAGGCAAGGGTCATGAAAAATACCAGGAAATAAACAGTGTAAAACATCACTTTGATGATAAGGAAGAATTGTTGAAATGCTTTGCGGAAATGGAGAAGTGAAGTTTAGTTGAAGCCCCAACCCCTAAAGAGGAGTATAGAAGCGAAATTGAAAAGTTGATAGGGTTAAATGTTAACAAAGAATACAAAAAAGTCAGCGGGATTGAATAATACAAATCAGAGATCAGACATCATAAATCAGACATTCTAGTTTATGTTTTACTATTTTTTCATATGGCTTCACGATAAGTTTAATGTTGCTGGTTCAGGGTTGTTCCAGTTTATAACTTTTCGGGTACTACTGTCAGTTATACTGTCGCTGTTTTTATCGGCAGTGTACGGAAAACGCGTAATCCGTAAGCTGCAAAAAATGCAGGTAGGCGAATCGGTTCGTCACCTTGGTTTGCCTGGGGAAGTAGATAAAGCAAACACGCCAACCATGGGCGGTATTATTATACTGCTTGCCATATTAATTCCGACATTGTTATTCGCAAAAATCAGTAATGTATACATCATACTTATGATGCTGGTAACCATCTGGTGCGGCATCATTGGTTTTATAGACGATTATTTAAAACTGCGTGCAAGAAAGATTGCTAAACTTGAAAACAGGCCGTATAAAAAAGCAGATGCTGATGGCCTTGCCGGAAGATTTAAAATAGCGGGACAAATTGGTTTGGGTATTATAGTGGGTGCCACTTTATACTTTAATCAAAACGTTGCTGTTGAAAGAGAAGTGCTGGGTAATAAGGAAGTAGTGCTGCAGCAGAAAGAAAGGTTGTTGGGAGAAAGCATTAAAGTGATAGATGGAAAATCGCATCGTTACGTAAAAGTGCAAACACCAATTACGACTATTCCGTTTGTAAAAAGCCATGAATTTAACTATGCAAAATTGCTTCCAAAATCCTGGGAAGATTATACGTACATACTCTACATCATCGTAGTAATATTTATGATAACCGCCGTTTCAAACGGTGCAAATATAACCGATGGCTTAGATGGTTTGGCAACCGGTGTTTCGGCAATTATGGCGGTGTGCCTGGGCATATTCGCTTATGTAAGTGGCAACCTTGTGTTTGCCGAGTATCTCAATATCATGTACATACCAAACCTGGGGGAACTCTCCATTTTTATTGGGGCATTCATTGGCGCATGTATCGGTTTCTTATGGTACAACTCATTTCCTGCACAAGTTTTTATGGGCGATACAGGCAGCCTTGCATTAGGTGGCATTATTGCATCACTGGCCATTATTGTGCGCAAAGAATTATTGATACCGATTTTCTGCGGTGTGTTTCTTGTTGAAAATTTAAGTGTGATACTGCAGGTGTCTTATTTCAAATACACAAGGAAAAAATATGGTGAAGGAAAACGCATTTTCTTAATGAGTCCGCTGCATCATCATTATCAAAAATTAGGTTTTCACGAAAGTAAAATAGCAGTGCGTTTTTGGGTCATTACTATTATATGCGCAATAGCAAGCATTCTTACTTTAAAGGTGAGGTAGTCTATTAAGAAGTTGACAGGTTGATAGGTTGAAAAGTTGAAAAGTTGAAATGAACCATCGACTATAAACTATCAACTATAAAAAAATAAATGAACAAAAAACTAATCATACTCGGTAGTGGAGAAAGCGGCGTAGGCGCTGCTATTCTTGCAAAGCAGCAGGGGTATGATGTGTTCGTAAGCGATGCTGGCACCATCAGCGAAAAATATATAAAAGAACTGGATGAATATGAAGTTGCTTATGAGCAGGGAGCACATTCATCCGATAAAATATTAACCGCTGATGAAGTGGTAAAAAGCCCGGGTATTCCAGATAAAAACGAAATGGTAAAAGCCATTCGCAGCAAGGGCATTCCTGTTATAAGTGAAATAGAATTTGCATACAGGTATAAAGGTGAAAGTAAGATAATAGCTGTTACCGGCAGTAATGGAAAGAGTACAACCACTTCTCTTATTCATCATATGCTTGTAACAGCTGGTTATCCTGTTGCGATGGTGGGTAATATAGGGATCTCATTTGCGAAGCAGGTAGCGCTCGATCCAAAGCCCTGGTATGTGGCGGAAATAAGCAGTTTTCAACTCGATGATATCATAACGTTTAGGCCGGATGTAGCCGTGTTATTAAACATAACAGAAGATCATCTTGACAGGTACGATTACAAATTTGAAAATTACATAAAAAGTAAATTTCGAATAGTAGAAAACCAGCAAAGCACCGATTACTTTATTTATAATCTCGATGATGAAGTAACCATGAAATATATAAATGATTATCTACACCATACTAATCCACTACCATTTTCTATGAAACAGGAAACACGCCAGGGGGCTTACATTAAAGACGAGCAAATGTTGATTAAAGTGAAAGAAGAGGAAGTGAAAATGAGCATAAACGATTTTGCGCTCAAAGGAAAACACAATCAATATAACACAATGGCAGCAGGAATTGCAGCGGCGGTGGTCGATATCAGGAAAGACAAAATAAGGGAAGCTGTTACCAGTTTCGAAAGCCTTGAGCATCGCATGGAACTGGTGCTTACCATTAAGGGTGTGGAATACATTAATGACAGCAAGGCTACCAATATAAACAGCACCTGGTATGCATTGGAAAGTATGACCAAACCGGTGGTGTTGATTCTTGGTGGCGTAGATAAAGGAAACGACTATTCATTGATAGAAGAAATGGTAGAAGAAAAAGTAAAAGCGATTATTTGTTTGGGTATAGATAATACGAATATTTACGATGCTTTTGAAGACAAAGTTGTTGCAATGCAGGATACAATATCGATGGAAGAAGCGGTAAATGCTGCTTATAAACTGGCAACAAAGGGTGATGTGGTTTTATTATCACCAGCATGCGCAAGTTTCGATTTATTTAAAAATTATGAAGATCGCGGTCATCAATTCGCAAGAGCTGTAAAAAATTTATAATTGGATAGCTGGAAGCAAATATCAGAAAGTTTAAAGCTGCAAACCCCTGAGGGTGCCGCACTCGCTCTAACGCCAAATACAAAGGGCGATAGAGTTATATGGAGTATTGTTGCTCTGCTGGTACTTATTAGTTTGTTGGCTGTATATAGTTCCACAGGTTCGCTTGCATATAAACATAATAAGGGTAACGCGGAATATTATCTTTTCCGCCAGATTACATTTATTGTGATAGGTGTTGCCATTATTTATTTTACACATCTGTTAGATTACAGGTGGTTTAGCAAAGTAGCATTGTGGTTCTATATTATCTCAATTCCGTTATTGATTTACACCTTGTTTTTTGGTAGCAATATCAACGAAGCAAACAGGTGGATACGATTGCCTGTTATCAATCTTACTTTTCAAACATCCGACTTTGCACGCCTTGCATTGTTCATGTATTTGGCAAGACAATTAAGCCGCAAACAAGCCATCATAAAAGATTTCAAAAAAGGGTTTCTGCCATTGGTAGTGCCAATTGTTTTAACCTGCATATTAATTGCGCCGGCCAATCTTTCAACAGCATTGTTAACTGGTGCAACAGGAATGCTGGTGATTTTTCTTGGCAGGGCTTCTGTTAAACATTTATTGTTAAGTATACTGGTTGCATTGTTGCCGGTTGTATTGTTAATTACTGCTGCTGTAACCAGTTATCATCCTGAAGATGTAGATCAGCCAACAAAGCGCACTGGTGTGGTAAGTTCTTTAAAACACCAGGGCCGCATTGGTACATGGATGCGCCGTATCCAGGATTTCGTTTATACAAAAGGCGATGAAAGTCCCTATCAGATTCAGCAGGCAAAAATTGCTATAGCAAAAGGTGGATGGCTGGGTGTTGGGCCGGGTAACAGCGAACAAAGAAATTTTTTGCCGCACCCTTACAGTGATTTTATTTATGCGATCATCATAGAAGAATATGGAATGATCGGTGGTTTCATCATTGTTTTTTTATACATGACATTCCTGTATCGAAGTATAAAATTATTCCGCAATTGCCCGTTTGCATTCGGTGCATTTCTGGCGCTTGCATTAAGTATAACATTAGCCATACAGGCAATTGCAAACATGGGTGTAAACGTGAATTTATTACCTGTTACGGGTGTTACACTTCCGCTGGTAAGTATGGGTGGTACATCTTTCCTGTTTACGTGTTTTGCAATAGGTATTATTTTAAGTGTAGCACGAAATGTAGAAAAAATAGAAGCGCCTGTAGCTATTAAAGAAACAGAAACCGAAGAAGCTGAATAATTATGAGTATGACCGATAAAAATAATAGTACACCAACTATTCCTGCGCCACTACAGCGTAAGAAGAATGGCCCCCGCATCATTATTGCGGGTGGTGGTACTGGCGGCCATATTTTTCCTGCGATAGCAGTAGCTAATGCGTTAAAAAAACTAGAAGAAAATACCGTGATTCTTTTTGTTGGTGCCAATGGAAAAATGGAAATGGAAAAAGTTCCGCAAGCTGGTTATAATATCAAAGGCATTGATATCTCGGGCTTCAGCAGAAGTTCGTGGATAAGTAATGTTACCCTGCCTTTTAAGATCTTAAAAAGTTTTTTTCAGGTACGAAATATTTTTAAAGCATTTGAACCCGATGCAGTTTTTGGTGTGGGTGGTTATAGCAGCTATCCTGTTTTAAGATTAGCGCAAACAACAGGTATTCCAACCTTCCTGCACGAGAGCAATGCTTTTGCTGGTAAGAGCAATATGATGCTTAGCCGAAAAGTGAAAAAAGTGTTTGTAGCAACGGATGGAATGGAGAAATTTTTTCCTGCCGGTAAAATTGTAATTACCGGAAATCCTGTGCGAAGCACCATTGCTGATAATACAGTTGACAACATAAAAGCAAAGCATTCATTTGGATTGCAGGAAGATAAGATAACAGTGTTTGCAATGGGCGGAAGTCTTGGCGCACGGTCGATTAATGAAGCAATAGATGCGGGGCTTGAAACCTTGCAACAACATAACCTGCAATTGATTTGGCAAACAGGCAAACTGTATACAGACAGGGCAAAAGTGGCAACTGCTAATCGCGAAGGTGTTTGGGTGAATGATTTTATATCGGGTATGGAAAATGCGTATGCTGCTGCTGATATTGTGATAAGCCGTTCAGGTGCCATGAGTGTAACTGAATTATGTATTTCAGGTAAGCCGGTTGTATTTGTGCCTTATCCATTTGCGGCAGAAGATCATCAAACAGCAAATGCAAAAACCCTGGTTGATAAAAATGCAGCCATTATGATAATAGATAGTGATGCAAAAGATAAACTGGTAAATGAAGTAGTGGCACTTGCTGATGACGCTGCTAAAAGATTAACGCTTGCAACGAACATAAAAAAACTCGCAATTAAAGATGCAGATATGCAGATTGCAAAAATGATATTGGAAAATATTGCATGATTGAATTAAAAGACATACAACGTATTTATTTTATAGGCATTGGCGGCATTGGTATGAGCGCTATAGCCCGATATTTTATAAGTCGTGGTGTTGTGGTGAGTGGTTATGATCGTACAGCAGCAGTGCTTGCAAAAAAACTGGAAGCAGAAGGGATGCACATTCATTATTCCGATGATATCAGCCTGCTTGATAAAGCCGCCAATCTTGTTGTATATACACCTGCTGTTCCAAAAAGTCACCAGGAATTAATCTGGTATCGGGATAATGGATATGATGTTGTAAAGCGTAGTGATGTTTTGCAGATCATCACAAAAGATAGTTTTAATATATGCATTGGAGGTACGCATGGTAAAACCAGTATCAGCACCATGACCGGCCATATACTTCGCGAAACAGGCTATGGCTGTAACGCTTTCCTTGGTGGTATTTCAGTAAATTATGAAACCAACTTTTGGGGTAGCGATAACAATGTTTGCGTGGTGGAAGCCGATGAGTACGACCGTAGTTTTTTAAAGCTTGATCCTGATGTGGCTGTAGTATCCGCAATGGATGCTGATCATCTCGATATCTATGGAACCGTTGGTGCTATGGAACAGGCATTCGTAGAATTTACAGGTAAAATAAAATCCAACGGGTTATTGATAAGAAAGCACGGCTTGATAAAACTGAATGAAGCGCAGGTACGCAGGCAGGTAACTTACCAGTTGCATGCCGATGTTGCGCATTATCCTACCCATGATGATTCCGCTGACCAAATAGAAGGACAGGGTCACGACCGTGAAAATGACAGGCCTGATATCTATGCTTATAATATTCAAACAAACGCCGGCGGTTATTCATTCGATGCAAGCATCAGCCAGGATATTATAAGTGATTTCACTTTAAATATTGGTGGCACACACAATATTGAAAACGCGTTGGCTGCTATCACTATCGCAAAAGCATTAAAAATTGATATAGATAAAATAAAAGCGGCGGTATCAAGTTACAGGGGTGTAAAAAGACGGTTTGAATATGTGATCAAAAATATCACACCGGCCAATAATAAGCCACTTGTTTTTATTGATGATTACGCACACCATCCCGAAGAATTAAAAGCGCTGATAAGCAGTGCGCTGCATTTGTTTCCCGGCATGAAATGTACTGTGGTATTTCAACCCCATTTATTTACCCGTACAAGAGATTTGGCAGAAGGATTTGCGGCTGCATTGGATATGGCGGATGAAGTGATATTGTTGCCAATTTATCCCGCGAGAGAATTGCCCATCGAAGGAGTAACAAGTGAAATTATTTCATCAAAAATGAAAAAAGCAACCGTAAGCATCATGACAAAAGAAGCTTACCTGCAAAACATACAAGTTGATTCGATTGAATTATTAATAACGGCGGGAGCTGGTGATATAGATACAGTGGTTCCGCAACTGGCAAAAAGATTGGCAAAGGCTGATGAACAAAATAATTGAGTAAGAGGAAAGTAAATATCATTATTGGGCGCTTTTTATTAGTGCTGTTTATTGCAGGCACATTTGTGTTGCTGATTGGTGCTGCACGTACCAAGGAAGCAAAAATTTGTTCCGGTGTTGATATTCAAATTGGTATTACACAACAGAAAGGTTTTATTGATGAAAAAGAAGTAGCGGCAGTTATTGCAGAAGAAATTAACCGCAAACCAATCGGAACACCGATTAAAAAGTTTGATCTGCGGCACATAGAAAAAGCGCTGGAAGAAAATGTGTGGATCAAAAAATCGCAAATGTTTTTTGATAATAATGAATTGTTGCATGTGCAGGTGGAACAACGCATACCGGTCGCCCGCATTATGGATAATTCCGGCGCTTCTTATTACCTCGATAGTACTGGTTTTAAGTTGCCGTTAAGTAATACTGATCGTGCCGATGTGCCGGTGTTTACAAGTCTTCCAATTAAACGTTCGGCTAAATTGCAGCAAACCATTTTAGAGATGGCAAGTGTAATTAACAACGATAGTTTTTGGCTGGCACAGGCTTCGCAAATAAACTGGTTGCCGGCTAATAAGTTTGAACTGTATCCTGCATTTGGTAACCATGTTGTCGATCTTGGTGATGGGCAAAAAGCGGCGGACAAATTTGGTCGGCTGAAATTGTTTTATCAAATCGTTTCCGCCAAAAAAGGCTTTGATGCTTACCCTAAATTAAGTGTGGCATATAGCGGGCAGGTAATTGCTGTTAAAGGTGAAGTGGCTGCGCCGCGTGTTGATGCCGGTAAAGCCATGCAGGTGTTTGACCAGATGGTAAAAGCAAACCGCAAAACAGCTAATGCTGATAAAGAAGAAGAAAAAAACAGGGACCTTATAAAAGATGTAATACCGGCAGCAAATAATCCTGTTTCC
>JBKJNG010000355.1:0-5519 GCA_046596065.1 Phnomibacter sp.
AGATAGTGCTTAGCAAAGGCTATTTCATATTGCATGCAGAGTACCGTGGCATTGGCATGGCCAATAAGTTTTTGAACTTATTTATATTTTTTTAAGAAGTATCTTGTCGAAAAGTAGGTGTAATTGACAACCGATGAATTGGCGGCGGCAGCTTCAATTTATACCCGCCACGGCTTTGGATTAACGAAAGAAGAAAATTCTGATTCTTTTTGTAAACCAGCAAAGGAACAGCACTACGCGATTTGGTATTGTGATTGACCCGAAAAAAGTTATTGCCTTGTGATGCCTAACTTTTTCATTCGGGCTTCGAGGGTAGTTGCGTTTAATCCTAAAATTTTTGCCGCACCTCTTTCGCCACTAACTTTCCAGCCGGTTTTTTTAAGTGTTTCAATAATGTGTTCCTTTTCCACATCATTTATTTTTTGAGGCATTATTTTGCCTTCAGCAGTTGTTTTATTAATGGGGATCCAGTCGCCATATTCAAGGATTTCGTTGTGGCTCAAAATAAGCGCACGTTCAATAATATTTTCCAGTTCGCGGATGTTACCTGGCCAGTCGTAAGTAACCAGCGCATCCATCACTTTGGCAGGTATTGTTGTTATCTTTTTACCAACCTTGGCTTCGTTTTTCTGGCAAAAATGTTTTACTAACAGTGGTATGTCTTCTTTTCTCTCGCGGAGCGGCGGACTGACAATTGGGAATACATTGAGGCGGTAATAAAGATCTTCCCGGAATTCTTTTTTTCCTATTGCTTGTTCCAGATTGCGGTTGGTGGCAGCTATTATGCGAACGTTAACTTTAATCGTCCGCGGATTGCCTAATCTTTCAAATTCGCCTTCCTGCAACACCCGAAGTAATTTGGCCTGCAAGTCAATTGGCAATTCACCAATTTCATCAAGGAAAACCGTACCGCCATCTGCCAGTTCAAAGCGGCCAATCTTACGTTCGATCGCTCCGGTGAAAGCCCCTTTTTCATGGCCAAATAATTCACTTTCTATTAGGTTGGCTGGCAGGGCAGCGCAGTTAATTTTTACAAGCGGGCGCTTTGAGCGATTACTGATATTATGAACCGCACGGGCAAGCAACTCTTTACCAGTGCCGGATTCTCCCATAATTAAAACAGTTGCGTCGGTAGAGGCAACCCTTTCTATTTGCTGAAGAATAACCTGGTATTTTTTACTGCGGCTGACGATCTCATCAAAATTGTAGGTCAGTTTTATTTCTTCCTGCAGGTATTTATTTTCCGCCTGTAGCTGGTTTTTGAGCCTCTCAATTTCATTTAAACGCAATGCGAGTTCTTCGTTAGCTTTTTCAAGATTTTTTTGTGCTTCAAGTCGTTCCATTTCTGCTCCGGCGCGGGCTGCAAAAATGCGCAGTACGGCTGTCTGATTTTGCTCTTCAGTCATTTCAGCCGTATCGAAAGCACCGATATTGCCAATTATGAGCCCTGTAGCCGGGCTATAAATTGGTACTGAAATCCATGATTGAACGCCCACTTCCCGTGGATACTGAACTTCGATATTACCGGTATAAAAAACCTCGTTGCCTTTCATCACCAACTCGCATGGAGTACCTGCCATGTCGTATTCATAACCTTCCAGTATTTGTTGCCGTTCTACATAAGCTATCATTCGCAAACGAGTCTTTTCTTTATTCGCAAACCTGTTAACCATCGCATAACGAATATTTAAAACAGAAGTCACAAACTTGGCAAGTACAAGAAAGTAATCTTCGCCAATAACGCCGGCTGTGTGCTCGGAAACCGTGCGCAGCAGTTCTTCTTCCATTCTGCGACGCCTGATATCGCGAACGGAACTGCAGAAATAAGCAACACCATCGTGCTCAATGTAATTATTGGTTACCTCTACCTGGTATAGCTGCCCATTCTTTTTTCGGTGAACGGTTTCAAAAATTTTTTGTTTTTTATTTCTTGTCTCCTTCCACTGCTCATCCCATTCCACTTTTGTAAGGGTTGGATTAAGATTAAAAACATTCATCTTCAGCAGCTCAAACTCGCTATATCCTGATTCCCGGCTAACGGCTTCATTCACTCTTATAAAATTTCCCCAGCTGTCCATCCAGAATATCTGATCACGCAGATTGGTGATAGTAGTATGATACAATTCTATCTCGTTCAGCCTTTCTTTCAACTCACTGTTCTTTCCCTCCAATTGTGTTTGAATGTTCAGGCGAACGAGCTCAGCACCTGCACGTGAAGCAAAAATTTTTAAGATGGCAGTCTGGTTATTCTCGGATGTAATTGCCTCCGGATCAACTGCGATTATATGCCCCATTACTTCGCCACTCACCGGGTGCAGGATAGGTACACCCACATAGGATTCGATTCCTTTTTCTTTTGGAAAATATTCCTGCACACCGCGGGCCATAAAAAAATCTTCTCCTCGCATGATCAGTTCACAAGGAATGCCACTTACATCATATTCAATGTTATCAAGCATTTTATTACCATCAACATAGCAAAGGGTCCGCAGCCGGGTTTTTTCAAGATTGGCGCATTCAGTTATTAAGGCATATCGCATTGAAAGTGTAACTGTAATATGCTTTGCCAGCTGTATTAAGAAGTCTGTTCCTACAACGCCGGAGGTAGCTTCGGAGATTACCCGCAACAATTCTTCTTCCTTTTTTTGCCTGCGGATATCTCTTACAATACTGCAGGAATATTCCTTGCCATTCAGTTCGATGTAATTGCCTGTAATTTCAACATCATATAAAAAACCCTGCTTATGCTTGTGCCGGGCGTTAAAGGTTAGTTTATTAGCTTTCTTTAATTTTTGCCAAAATGCGGGGAAATCTGCCACCACTTCAGAAGCATTCAGGTCAATCACTTTCTTTTGCAGCAATTCTTGTTTGGAGTAGCCCGTCATTTTGCTTGCCATCTCGTTTACCTGCACGATCTCCGATTCGGAATTTATCCAAAACACAGCCTCATGTAAATTCTCAAACGTAAAATGAGAAAGGAGCAGTTCTTTTTCAAATTCTTTGAAAGCAGTTTTGATCATTTGTGTTTGCCAGAGAAGATTATGCTGTTAAGGTAATTATTCCTTGCAAATATTAATTGTCTTCGGTAAGAGAGACTGTCGGCCGTATGACAATAAAAGGTATTGGGAAACATTTGTCACAACCATGAAAATAAATTTGAATTCTTCAGAAAGCATGCTCAACCCAAACCCAATTGTATTTTCAGTCAAAAAACGGGTAAGCGTAAACAATAAAGCCTGGTTACACCGATGCAAAAAAGTGTTTCGTTGTGATGAATGATTTAACTTTTTAAACCAGCTATAAAGTTCCTGGTTTCCGGTGCTGTCATTGGCAAATTGCCCTTGTGTAATCTGGAGCAAATGCAGGAATGAGATGTCCATTATTTTCTTTCAAACTGTTAGACGAGTGAAAATATTACCCTAAATTTCATCTTGTTTAAATTTTCTGTCTGGAATTGAGATCGTTTGAAGAGAACCCAAAGAATGGCATATTCACCCTTTACGGTCGAACGGCAATACCAAAAGCTGGAAAATTACCTGGACATGCCGTGTTTTCCCCTTTACCCCCGTTTTAAATCAGGTCGTTCCAATTAAAGAAAAGCTTAACCCGAAACGCTCTAAATAGGCATTCCAACCCTCCCGCCTGTCTTTCTTTTCAACACTAAGTGAATAACAACTTCTGCCCATCTTGAAATTCCCCTCTTATTTTACAACAGATTTTTGGCTGACAATATATAACGAGATATTGCATTAAAAGGGACCGGGTTAATATCCTGAACTATCCCCGTAGTTGTAAAATCCCTGTCACAAAACAATAAGTGTTTCTGCAATCCTCGCACCACTGTTACGCCCCGGCGGTATTTAAGGTGTTGTAGAAACCCTGAAAGTCAAAAGAGCTGCCAAAGATCAACCTGTAAAGGCTTTCGGGAGAAAAGCTTGTACTGATTGTGAATCCCGCATGCGGGCATTACTTCAGCTTCACACTTTTTGCCGTTACAAACAATTGAAAAATAATTTACTATGCAATACAGTGACGAATTATTATTGAAAGAAAATAAAGATCGCTTTGTTATTCTTCCCATTAAGTATCCCAAAATTTGGGAACAATATAAAAAGCATGAGGCCAGTTTTTGGACGGCAGAGGAGATTGACCTGAGTAGCGATGCCAAAGATTGGGAAGGCATGAACGATGGTGAACGGCATTTCATATCACATGTATTAGCCTTCTTTGCCGCAAGCGATGGTATAGTAAACGAAAACCTTGCTGTAAACTTCATGAGCGAAGTGCAGTTGCCCGAAGCCCGTTGCTTTTATGGTTTCCAAATTATGATGGAAAACATCCACAGCGAAACCTATGCGCTGCTGATTGATACCTATATAAAGAACCCCGAAGAAAAATACAAACTGTTCCATGCCATTGATACAGTACCTGCGGTTAAGAAAAAAGCGGAATGGGCATTGCGATGGATCAACAACGGCACATTCGCTGAAAGGCTGGTGGCATTTGCCGCCGTGGAAGGCATTTTCTTCAGCGGCAGTTTCTGCTCCATATTTTGGTTAAAGAAAAGAGGCCTGATGCCTGGCCTCACTTTCAGCAATGAGCTGATCAGCCGCGATGAAGGTTTGCATTGCGAATTTGCCTGCTTATTATATGGTATGCTTCAAAACAAATTGTCGGAGCAGGAAGTACAGGCAATTATTACAGATGCAGTTACTATTGAGAAGGAATTTATTACAGAGGCATTGCCTGTTGGTTTAATAGGGATGAATGCTGTGCTGATGCAGCAATACATTGAATTTGTTGCTGACCGCTGGTTAAGCGAGCTGGGTTACTCCAAAATTTACAACGCAACCAATCCATTCGATTTTATGGAAATGATTTCGCTACAGGGCAAAACCAACTTCTTTGAAAAACGCGTTGGCGATTACCAGAAAGCCGGCGTGCTTAACGGAAAAGAAGCCCAAACATTTTCAACCCTCGAAGATTTCTAGACTATCCAATTATTCATCATAATCCTTCTATCATCACCATGTTTGTAATCAAAAGAAACGGCAAAAGAGAGTCAGTAAAATTTGATAAGGTAACTGCAAGAATTGAGAAGCTCAGTTATAGCCTAAGCCCAATGATAAATGTTATTGATGTGGCCAAAAAAACCATCGAAGGCATTTACGAAGGCGTACCAACAACCGAGCTTGATAACCTTGCGGCAGAAACAGCAGCATCACTTACTACCACGCATCCCGATTATGCGATACTCGCATCGAGAATTGCGGTAAGCAACCTGCATAAAAATACCATCAAAAGTTTTTCGGAAACCATGCGCAACCTGTATAATTATACAGACAAAGCAACCGGAAAAGTAATGCCGCTTCTTGCAGATGATGTAATGCAAATAATAGAAGAACATGCTGAATTGTTGGATAGCAGCATAATCTATGACCGCGATTTTGCCTTTGATTATTTCGGATTTAAAACACTGGAAAAATCTTACCTGTTAAAAATAAATGGAAAGATTGCTG
>JBKJNG010000430.1:0-10061 GCA_046596065.1 Phnomibacter sp.
TCAAGGTCGCCATCATTATCCAGATCAGCATAGGCAGCAGCATTTGAGATGCCGGGTTTGCTAATTCCCCAATCAATTGTTTTGTCAGAAAAAGTTAGATCGTGATTATTTTCAAAAATATAATTACTCAATTTATTCGCAGGCATCAGCTTTACCAGATCATAGGTCTGAAAATTAAAATTTCCTTGTTTTATGGCAGCGGCTTTTGCATCAGCCACTGAATACTTCAGAAAATCCATATCGGTAAAATCACGCAGGTAGCCATTACTTACAAACAAATCTTTCCAGCCATCATTGTCAAAATCGGCCAGCAGTCCCGACCAACTCCAATCGGTATTTGAGATACCGGCCAATTGTCCAATTTCGCTAAACCTGGTATTTCCGTTTACATCTGTTCCCTGGTTTAATTGCAGCATGTTTCGCATCTGCTGGTGGTAATAACCACTATCAAGCAACAGGTGATACTGATCGTATTCATCGGGACCTTTCAATAATTTTTGGCGGTGATTATCTTCGGGCAACATATCGAGTGTTAACACATCCGGCCTGCCATCATTGTTATAATCCGCCACATCGGCCCCCATGGAATATTTGGAAATGTGGGCGAATGATTTTGACAAGGATTCAGTAAATGTGCCATCGTGATTGTTTACGTAATAGCAATCTTTTTCGGTGTAATCACTCGTGGTATATATATCCGGCCAGCCATCTTTATTTATATCACTGATAGTTACACTTAAACCAAAATTCAATGCGTTGTTTACGATGCCGGCTTGCAGCGTTACATCGGTAAAATGCATATTGCCTTTTGCATCAGCATCATTACGAAACAAACGATTTCCAAAATTAAAATCTGGTGTAGAACGAATTTTTCTTGTATTTAAAAAAGGGTTGTATGTATGATTGGAATGATTCAGTAAAAACATATCGAGATCACCATCGTTATCATAATCAAAAAAAGCAGCTTGTGTTGATTGCGTGCCCGGCGCATCGAGGCCATAATTTGTCGCAGTCTCTTTAAAAAACGGCAAGCCATCTTTTATTCCCTGGTTTATAAATAACTCGTTGCTTAGTTTTTTCGGATCATCATACTTACCAGAGTGACAAACATAAATATCCATTAAGCCATCACCATTTACATCTGCAATACTTACACCGGTACTCCAGGTATTATTGCCGGCAACTTTCGCTGTGGCTGTAATATTAGTAAATTTAAAATCGCCTTTGTTTAAAAAAAGTTTGTTTGCAGCAGTATTGCCTGAGAAAAAAATATCGTTCAATCCATCGTTATTAAAATCGCCGATACCAATGCCGGCGCCATTGTACAAATATTCATAGCGCATTACATGCAGCGAATCATTTTCTATTATGTTATTAAGAAAAGAAATACCTGTTTCTTTTTCATTTAGCAAGGTGAACAAAGATTGCTTTACAGGTTGCGCATACAACTGCGCATTAAAAATAAAAAGTAGTATCAGTCGTAATAAGCGCTTCATCTCTTTGCTTTGGATCTACTGTTAATTATTCCAGGTTCAAATCTTCATCACCTTTACGATATGGCAGGTAGATCATTAATAAGGTCATCATTTCATCTGTTGACCTCATATCTCCAACGGACATAATTGTTTGCGGCGGATTAAAAGGATTTGCAGGATTGGATGCCCTGTTATCATACATGCATTCAATATGCAAGACGGACCCTTTTGGTACTTTAAGCAGTTTTGGAAAGCGATAAATTTCCTGCCAGCGAAAATCCCATTCAGGTATATGAACCAACTTTGCAGTATCGCCACCGGGCTTTACAATATAGGCAGTAAATTCTTTGCCGATATAGTGCATATGTGGCCACACATACATTACAGAAAGATCGGAGCCGGGGTTTGTTACTTCCAGTGAAAACTTTTTAGATTCATTTGGATTAATGTAAAAATCAGGATGTATTTGTTTTTGGCCAATGCCGCCGGAACCAAAACTTATTACTTTAACAGGCCGTGTAACGGGCGTTGTTTTAAAGAAAAGATTGACGCCTGCAATGCTTACTTCGTTAACAGCTGTCGGAGCAAAATGAACCGTTAATAATATCACACCCCGTTTAGGCATTACCCATCCAAATTCATTGGGATAATATTCGTAAGTAGTTCCGGGAATCCAGCCACCGTAATAGGTAATAGTTTTTCTATATGGTTTGTATTGTTCGTACTTACTGCGGTCATCATCAGTAAGGTTTACGTATGGAACGGTGTTATAAAGGTCAATAGTTGTATCTGTTATTTCATGAATTTCATAATTAGCATGGTGAATTAATTTTTTATTATTGCTGTAAAATTCTACAGCCTCTACGTTTCCATTCTCGGGAATTTCGAATGGTATTTTAAAAACCACGAACCTCTCTGCATTATCCCCTTTCACCATAAAACTATCCGCCATTTTCAACACTAAATCAGGTTCGCGGTTGTATTTGGTAGCAGCAAAAAATGCCAGTGCGGGTGCCGATGAATTTGTTTGTTTGCCTTTTGGTTTTTTGTTATCGATCCATTTTGTGATCAGCTCAATTTCCTGTTCAGACAATGAACGATCGTTTGCAAAATGCGTGTAGTTATTATCCGGCCTCCAAGGTGGCATATAGCGGCTCTTCACAACATCTTTTATAAAAGAAGCACGCTTGCTTACATCATCATAAGTTAATAAAGAAAATGGTGCTCCGGCGCCTTCATGATGACAGGATGCGCATTTGTTTTGAATAAGCGGTTGAACATCTTTATAGAAAGTAATATCCTGTGCGTGTGCTACAGGCACAGCTAAACCAAACAAACAAAATATAATGAAGTACTTCATGTTTTAATAGTCGTTGATCTTACAACCCACCGGTTTTGTGCTGGCAATTGACACCGGCATTTTACGAATGCTTTGCTCAATAGCATCTGCCAGATAATGCTGCGAAGCCTGCGCTCTTTTTTTGCCAACACTAATAGCCCAATTATCAACAGCGCCGGTGTACACTAATTGCATTTTATTATCCAACAAGATTACCTGTGGTGTAACAGTAGCCTGCAGGTATTTTGTAAGCGCCATTTTTTTATCAATAAAGAAGCTAAAAGAAGTGTGGTATTTTTTCTGAAAAACTGTTATGTCTTTCGCTGTATATGCTACTCCCGGCACAATAGCATAAACTTCGACCTGCTGATTATATTGTTTCTGAATCCCGTTTATTATTTTGGTATAATTCTGACAGAGCGGGCATTCGGGCGACATAAAAACAAAAAGTAATAAATGTTTGTCTGCCTTGCTTATTACAACATCTTTTTGAAGCTGCACATCTGTTACTTTAAAAGTATTTACAGCGGGAAAAAACATAGGACTTCCTACAGGTTGCGCATTGCCTGCGGTTAAAAAAAACGAAAGAAATAATATGCTGACAACTGTTCGGTACATTACAAATTCTCCTCTATAAAGCAGCACAATGTAACCACTTATCAAATTAAAAAACAGGATGAAAGTCTTCTTCGCCGAATGATTATTTACCAATACAAATCTATGCACTGCCTTAAAATAAAATAACCCCAGGCTACAAGAGCCTGGAGCTATTTAACAACCAATCAATAAACTATTTTTTATCCCACCAAACACGTCCGTATAAATCATCAAGGCCAGAACCAAAATCAGGATCTTTTGCCATGTCATCAAGTGCGGCTTGTTTGTTGGCGGCGTTCAAATCAGATGAAGATGGTGCACTAAGCGCTGCTCTTCTTGGTATCTGGTAAAGTGTACCGTCAATCATTATGTTTTCATTTGCGAGGGCTGTAGTCGAATTTGGATAGCCAGTTCTTTTATACAATGCCCATGCCTCGTTCGGCTGTTTGTAGAAATCGATAAACGCCTGTACAGCAATCAGCTCTACTGCTTTAGCTGCATTGTAAACTACTGCAGGAGCTGCTTTGTAAGCTGTAATTTCAGCAGGGGTCAAAGCCGAATAGTCTTCCAGTTTGGCAATTGATGCTGCATTATCAAAAAACTTCAGCGAAGCTTCAATACCCGAGTAATATAGCTGTTCTGCATTTTCAGTAGTAACGCCTCTTGCAGCCAGTTCAGCACGCATAAATAATTCATCAGCATAGGTAATCAAAGGGAAAAAGCTTTTGCCTGTTCCATTGTTGTTTGCTGGTTGAAACATACGCCATTGCAGGTAAGAAACAGTATCCAATGAAAGCTGATCGTTGACTTTCTTTTGTACAAACCATGATTTTACAGTAGCCACTTTATCGGGGCTTACAGGTGCACCTACATATTGATTTGGATTGAAGGTAGTGCCTGCTGGCAATACGCCAGCTGCTATACCAGCAGTAATATTAGCCTGCGTGTAGTTGTTCTTTTTGTAGAACATGCGAAGGCGGGGATCACTCTGAGCAATCATAAAGTCAACAGTAGGTTTTGGTGCACGGAACTCATCGGGCGCCCAGTTGCCACCAGCTGTAAAGCTCACGTCTGAATAAAACACCCAACCATCTTCGTTATTCTGCATCAGGTTAGTCGGGTCAGCAAGTACTTCGCTGGCAATTGCAGCCATTTTTGCAGGATCGCGTTTCATAAGGCGCATAGCCATTCTTAACCGTAATGCATTAGCAGCCTTAACCCATTTGGCCACATCACCTTTATAGTACAAATCGTTGCTACCAAGGCTAACCTGCGGTACAGATGGCGCGGCTTTAAGTGCGGTAATCACTTCTTTTAAGCGATCATCAAACATGGTGAACAGCTCTTGCTGCGATTCGTACTTTGGTGTAAGCGTACCCCCATAACGTGCCTGAAATGCTTCTTTATAAGCAAGACTTCCGTTGATATCCGACACATAAAATGCATAGTAGATTTTAGGAATATCAGCAATTGCATTTATTTGTGCATACTTAGTCTGTTCTTCCGCAGGTAGTTTGCTGATAAGTACCTGCACATCGGTTAGGATTGAACCGAGACCGGGATAAAATATACCGTAGCGGCTATTAAAATTACCAACTGTTTTAAGCGTTACTGAACCGTTGCCTGCATTGGCAGTAGACTGTTGGGTCCAAAACATTATACGGCGGTAGTTATCATAAAATTGCTCGAAATCCTGACCTTGCGCCTGAATGGCCGCATTTAAAAATTGCTCTTCCGGCTTAATGGAATACAAAGTATTTGGATCTGTATTTAGATCAACGAACGCTGACTTTTTACAGCCCCCTACAAACAAGGTAGCAGCCAGCAGCACCAGGAATGAATATTTTTTATATCTCATTTTTAAAGATTTTTAGTTATTTAAAGATTTCCACTCCTATTAAAAACCTGCAATTATACCTGCAGCAATCTGGCGCTGGTAAGGGCCGCCACCGGTTTCAGAAAATGCACCCGGTCTGCTGGAATAGATAGCTTCAGGATAGATATGATCTTTTGTATTGGTATACAGGTAAACAATATTGCGGCCTGATACATTTAAACGCAATTTGTTAAGGTGTAATTTGGTGGTAAGTGCTTTCGGCAAATCATAACCAATCGAAATTTCACGTAAGGAAACCCAGTCATTATCCATTACAGAATATTCACGAATACCAGTTCCCCAACTCGCAACGCCATCATAGTAATCAAGCGCAGCAATTGGTTTTTTAAGTCCTTTTGCAACCGCATCAGCATAAGTAAGACCACTCACATCTACGTTATTAATCAACGTGTTTTTACCAAAAATACCCTCGGGAATGATACCGTCACTTCTCTGGTTCCCATTTGCATCGGTATATGTTACTCCACCGTGCTCTGCATCGCGGCCGAACAAAGTACTTTCGTAGTTACCATATTGTGAGCCATACTGGTGCGTAGTAGAAGCTATTTTACCACCCACTTTCGCATCAACCTGCACAAACAGGCTGAACCCTTTATAACTCACTTCGTTTATGTTGCTCACAAGGAATCTTTCCATGGTAGAACCAAGAATTTTTTCTCCCTGCCCGTATGAACCTGAACGCCAGTAAGTACCATCCTGCTGCAATAATTTCTGACCGGTCTGAGGGTCTCTCGCATAAGCATAAGAACTAACGATGGTTCCAAAATCTTCACCCACTCTTGCAACGCTGCGAACATCAGCACCAAAAGCCAAATCAAGATCTAGGCTTTCAACACCAGGATACAATGAAATGATTTTGTTACGGTTGCTGGAGAAGTTTAAAGTGGTTGTCCACTCAAGGAATTTCTTTTTAACTGGTACAGCTGACAATAGAATTTCTATGCCTTTATTCTGCACATTACCTGCATTGATCACACGGTTGCTGATACCACTTTCAACTGGGGCACCAAGGCGAATAACCTCATTGGTTGTATTCTTTTTATAAACAGCTACATCCAACCTTACGCGGTTTTGAACGAACCTCAGGTCAGCGCCTAATTCAATCTCTTTAGCTTTTTTAGGCTTCAAATTAAGGTTGCCAAGATCGTTGCTTTGGAAGCCATACCTGGGCAATACGGTTCCGTTTGCATCGGTATAATTTCCGGTTAAAGCGTAATTACCGGTTGAAGTTGTGTAGATATCAGTACCACCACCTGTAACACCATAACTGGCTCTTAATTTACCAAACGACAGCCAGTCGAATTTTGTAGTCTTGCTCATCATTTCAGTAAATATCCATGCCAATCCTACAGAAGGATAGTTGTAGGAATAGTTACCATGACCATCGGGGTAAGTAAGGGTTGAAGTCCAGTCGTTACGGAAGCTACCTGTTAGGGTCAGCATGTTTTTCCAGGTAAGATCACCATAAGCATATACTGCATCAAGCCTGCTTTGAGGATATTTGCCGCTATTGCCATTTACAACTGCAGCATTTTTTGAATTGGAAAGCGCATATATATCCGCGATTTTAAAGCCGCCTGAAGTGCTTGAATTTAATTGTGAACCACCCAGACCACGCTGCGTTTCCCCACCACCTGAAACACTCAGGTCAAAATCTTCGTTTAACTTTTTATGTGCAGAAAGCAATCCCTGTAAACGACCATTTTTCTGTGAGGATTGATACAATTGGTATCTGCCAAAACTACTGCTGGCAAAGCCCGCACCATCGCCACGCTCTTTGTATTCCTGGTTAATATCAATACTGTTTACGTTACCTCTTACCAGTAAGTTTAACCAGCTGGTAATGTTTGCGGTAATGTCAAGGTTGGCAAGCAGGTTGTTTTCTTTCTGGCTAACATCTGTTTGATAAATACCCCACATATCATCGGTAATAGAACCGCGTAAATAAGGCGATTTTTGTACACGTCCACCATTAACAGCATCTATGTAATTATTAAATAAATTATCGATGGGGAAATTGCGGGAGTTGGAATAGGCAAGGCGATAGAGTAAGCTGCCCTGGCCACCCTGTTGCATTGGATTTTTTGAATTGGATAAGGCATAGTTAATGGAGAAATCCATGTTAATAAGCTTACCAACTTTTTGCGTTGCGCGCAATGCAAAACTGTTCCTGTCAAACTGGTTTGTAGAAACGATACCAGATTGGTCGGTTCTTGTGTAAGAAAAACGAACAGTAGTCTTTTCACCGCCGCCTTCTACGGCTACGTTGGTATTATTTAGAATTCCTGTTTGATACAGGTCTTTCATATTGTTTGCTTTGTAAGCACGGGTAACGCCATCCGCATCTACTATCTGGCGGCCGTCAAATTTTGGTCCGAAGCTATAATAAGGAGCATAATCATCGTTCGGTATCATGTCTTTTCCGTCGGCTGTTTTGGCAAATATTGTGCTGTTGCCACCACCATATTCATTCTGAAAATCTGGTAAGCGGTATACCTTGTTCCAGGTGGTTGTATGGTTAACCGTAACACCAAGGCCAGGGCGACTTTTACCTTTTTTGGTAGTAATAAGAATTACACCGTTCAACGCCTGCGAGCCATAAAGCGCACTGGCAGCAGAACCTTTTAATACAGTTAAGGTTTCATAATCATCCGGGTTCAGGTTTTTTAACTGGTTACCAAAGTCACGGTTATCACCCCATGAATCGGCTCCTGTCGCACCTGGCTGAATAAGCACACCATCAATAACAAACAATGGCATGGTACCGCCGCTGATGTTAGAATTTCCCCTGATGCGAATACGTGAACTGGAAGAAGGACCACCGGCACCCTGGTTAATCATTACGCCTGAAACTTTTCCCTGCAAAGAGTTTACAACGTTTACAGTACCTGCCCTCGCCAGCTCATCGCCTTTCACTTCCTGGATAGCGTAAGCCAGCTTTTTCGTGTTGGTCCTCGTACCAAAACCGGTAACCACTACCTCATTTAACTGGCCGTTTTCATTAAGAAGCTGAACGGCAACAAAATCTTTGTCACCCACATAAAATTCACGGGATTTATATCCCACGCTTGAAAAAACCAGCGTTGCATCTGCAGGTACACTGATTTTAAAACTACCCTGTCCATCTGCGGCAGTGGCTGCTTTGCTTCCCTTTACCATAACAGTTACACCAGGAATTGCTAATCCTGAACTGTCGGTAACGGTACCACTTACAACCTTTTTTTGTTGTCCGAAGACGAAGCCACTCCACATGCTTAAAAGCAGGAGCGGAAGTAGATACATTGTTGCTTTCTTCATAGCTTTTGTTTTGGTTTGAACAATTAAATACATAATTAAAATAGACTCCGACATTTTGCAGGACTGTCAGAATGATCCAAAGCCTTCATATAAAAAATTATTAACAGTACTCTTTTGGTTAAGGCAATAATGTAATTAAGCGCATAGTTTGCAGCTATACTTTTCTTAAACTGAGACATATATTAATACCACCGATGCTTTTACTACATTATTTCTCTTATTAAAATTTACTCAAACCGAATTTTCTTTAGGATAAGCCAGTTATTATTCAATTGGAACCTCGGCAAGCAAGCCGGTTCCGCTACCAGTATCTCATTTTACAAGCTCAAAGCAGTTACATTTAAGCAAGGTGTTAAAACGTTACTTTGATAAAAGTAAGGGAAGCTTCTCTATTATTTTAAAAACTAATTAAAATATTTAAAAACTTTAATTTTTTACAAAAATTAGACTCCAATTATCCTAAAATTGAAAATTTTTTAATCAAGACCCAATATTTTAAAGATGAGATCGAATCAGAAGAAATTGTGAGACCAGATTTCGAAAAAGAAATGGGGGGCTTTTATCGTTCCATATCATTTTCATTTTGGTTTGCAGAAATGGGGCTGGCTTTAAGTCAACCTCAATATCAACAAACTTATCGCTCCATTTTTGCCAACGCGCATTCCGCATCATTTAATTGGCCGTCAATAACCGTGCGCTTTATGGTAACCTGCGTGATGGGTGATTTTGGCTGAACAAAAAAGGCTTCAAATTCCTTGAACTTAGATTGGGCTACTCCGGCGATTAGGAATAGAGCCACCATTAAGAATAGGATAATTTTTCTAATCAGTATTAACTAAGCTGTTAGAAAATGCAGCGGGGCAGATGTATTTAATTGGCTGCCACAAATGAAAAGGCAAGTGCCGGGTATTCTTTCTTTTCTTTTAATAGTGAGGCAGGAAGCTTAAGTTTTATGCTATCACCATCCCGTACCCATTTAACCGCAGTACCAGACTGCAACAACTTTATAACGGAACCTTTTTTAGGCAGATTGCCTTTCCAGCTTATTTCAGCTGTTAATGGCTCACCTTCCTTAAAACAAACAAGTGCATACGTTGTACCCAACTGCTTGTTTTGCGTAAACCAGGTATCGCCATCGTGGTAATTCTTAGTAATACGGGTATTATAAATGGCCTCGCCATTCTTATTCATCCAGGTACCAATTACCTGCATGCGTTCAACAGCTTCAGCAGGTAAAGTGCCATCGGGTTTTGGGCCAACGCCCAGCAGCAAACTACCGCCCTTCGCTACTACTTCAATTAATGAATGAATAATTTTAGCGGGCGATTTATAGGCGTCACCGGGAACAAAACCCCAGTTGCCGGCAAGGGTAAGACAACTTTCCCACGGATGATCCAGTTGCTGCTCCGGAATTTTTTGCTCGGGGGTTTGATAATTTTCATAAGGGCCATGTACG
>JBKJNG010000449.1:0-10454 GCA_046596065.1 Phnomibacter sp.
TGATAGTGATAATTTTTGCCAATGGCTGCTCGAATCTTTCGAATACAACAAGCAAACAGTAATGCTTGCGCCCGCAAGTGGTTTTTATAGTACAGCAGGAATGGGTACAAATGAAGTTAGATTAGCATATGTTTTGAATGTTGCGGCAATAGACGCTGCTATGGATTGTCTGGAGCAGGCTTTAAAAATATATCCCGGTAGAACCCAGTATAATCAAGCTTTTTAAATAAAACAGGCAGAGAAGGACGAAAATTTGCAACTCAATTTATATTAATCTATAAAATATGTATTATTTATTCCGGCTCTTCCATTATTTTCGCATCCTGACTGTAAAAAAATAAGAAAAATTTACAGTAGGAATTGCAAAAGAAGAATTTTACCTTTTTTCATATGGCAAGCAATCGTTAAGCCGTCCTGTTTCCACAGGAGGGCTTTTTTTTGGTTATGCCGGCTTTTGCATTGAGAAAAAATCCTCTCAACTGTAAAACAAAAGGCCACCGAAACCGATGACCTTTAAGTAGCGAGGAGCAGACTTGAACTGCCGACCTTCGGGTTATGAATCCGATGCTCTAACCAGCTGAGCTACCTCGCCAAAATATTTATTTCCTGGAAACTTTTCCTTTGGGGGTGCAAAACTAAGGGAATCAGGTAAAGGAGAATGCACCTGAGAAAATAAATTTGGGATATAGTGTTGGTTTTAATATCTGCCAGCTTATTTCTCCAGCTTTATCATTTCCTGATTTTTAATAATTCAATAGTTTGTCTACCAATAGCGCCACCTTTTCAGCATTGGGCAGCATTGCATTCTCAAGCAACAAATTAATTGGAATGGCGGGTAGGTTTAAAGCACCCAAAACTTCAACAGGAGCATCCAATTCTTTAAAACAATAATGGGCTATTCTGCCTGCAAGCGCTTCGGCGAATGAGTTATTTTGTTGTTCTTCTGTAAGAACCAGGCATTTGCCATGGCGCCTGACCGTCTCGAAAACCAATGTTTCGTCCAGGGGGAAAAGTGTTCGCAAATCAATAATTTCTACTTTTCCTTTGTATTTTACCGCAGCAGTTTTTGCCCAGTACACGCCCATGCCATATGTAATTATGCAACAGGTTTCGCCCTGTTCAACCACGTTTTCATCAGCTTCCAATGCAACCCTGCCCTTACCAAGTGGAATAATATAATCTTTAGATGGTTCAACTGATTTTGCGTCTTCCGTTCCTGCCACCTTGCTCCAGTACAAACCTTTATGTTCCAGCATAAGCACCGGGTTTGGATCTAGAAAGGCTGCTTTCATCAGCCCTTTCATATCTGCGGCATTGGAGGGGTAAACCACCTTTATTCCTTTTATTGATAACAACATGGTTTCAATGCAACCACTGTGATAGGGTCCGCCGCCATTATAGGCGCCCACAGGCACCCTTATTAAAGACTGGATGGGATATTTACCGGCGCTCAGGTAGCAACTTTTGCTAATTTCTGATACCAGTTGGTTAAGTGCGGGCCAGATATAATCAGCAAACTGCACTTCTACAATTGGCTTTGTACCCGTAGCACTCATGCCGGCGGTAGAGCCTATAATGTATGCCTCCTGTATGGCGGTGTTAAAAACCCGGTGAGCGCCAAATTGTTCCGATAGGGTAGCTGCTTCCCGAAAAACACCGCCAAGCCTTAAGCCAACATCCTGCCCGTATAAAAGTGCTTCCGGATACTCCTGCATTAACTCCCTGATGGCGATTAAGCCGGCATCAACCATCGTGATCTTATCGTTTCCCGTTGGTGCCCTTTCGCCTTTTTCTTCTAAAACAGAGGTTGGAACAAATACATGGTCAGAAACAGATAAGGGGTCAGGATCGGAAGATGCAAGTGCATCATCGAATTGAGTATTTATCCATTCGCTTGTTTCTACAAATAACTGTCGTAAGTCGAGTTCAGGAATACCCAATGAAACTAACAGTTCTTTGAGTTTTGGAACTGGATCATTTATACCATGCATGGCCAGGTCGGAGCCGGACCTGTAAAATTCTTTTCTAACGCCGCTGGTATGATGACCCAAAAGCGGAACATCAGCCTGTATAAGCCAGGGGCCATCTCCATTACGAACTTCCTCAATAACTTCTCCCATTACCTGGTAACAATTTTCAAAATCGCTTCCATCTATGCGTTTCACATTCAAGCCTGTAAACCCCGAAGCATAAGTTACGGCATCCATTACCCGGGCTTCCTCCGATGTTACACTAATACCCCAATGGTTATCCTGCACCAGGTAAATGATGGGTAATTTTTTTAAAACAGCTACTTGAAGTGCTTCACTTACTTCACCTTCTGTAAAGCTTGCATCGCCAAAAGAGCAAAGCACAATGCTACCCGGTTGGGCATGGGGCGTATCTACAGGTTGCCCTCTTTTCCGAAGGGTTTCAAAATATTTAATGCCCTGCGCAATACCGGTTGAGGGGATGGCTTGCATTCCAGTAGCACTGCTTTGGTGTATGATGCGTGGTTTTGTGTTGTCCGTAGAACTAGGATGCGAATAGTAGGATCGTCCGCCGGAAAACGGGTCAGCGGCTTTGGCAAGTAGTTGCAGCATTAATTGGTGCGGTGTAAAACCCAGGCCGAGCAAAAGGCTTTCATCTCTGTAATAAGGGCTAACATAATCTTTAGGCTGTAGATGAAATGCAGCTGCTAACTGAATGGCCTGGTGGCCAAGGCTGGTGGAGTGAACATATTTGCAGACAGTTCGGTTTTCGTCGTAAAGTTTTGCCATACACTGCGTGGCAATCATCAGCCGGTAGGCTTTTAACAATATTTCTATGGAAGGCATGCGTGGGTTATTTGAATGCAAGCCAAATAACAACATCGGTTGGTATGTGTTTGGCAAGCACAGCGAAGATGCAACGCAAACTAATAAGATGGATCGGTGAAATTGAAAATGGATACTTCAGCACGGCAGAGAACCTTAATTAAAAAAAAAGAATGGCTGCCAAAAAAGGCAGCCATTGCAGTAAGTATCGGTTGTTATTTAAAAAGACCAAAGCCTTTTTAAAAACGCTGCAAAAAAATTTTATTTTTTTCTTTCAATAAATTTTGAAAGTTCTGATAGTGCTTTTAGCTTTGATAAATGGAACTTCAGGAAGCTAAAAAACAATTTATTGCCGCGTGGGGTAGTTTTGGCAGTAACTGGGGAATTAACCGTACCATGGCTCAAATACATGCGCTCTTGCTGGTAAGCTCCGAACCAATTTGCGCCGATGAGGTGATGGCAGCTTTAAACATTAGCAGGGGAAATGCCAATATGAATCTTCGGGAATTAATAAACTGGGGATTGGTTAGTCGGGTAATACTTACCGGTGAAAGAAAAGAGTTTTTTAGCGCTGAGAAAGATATTTTTAAGGTTGTTCGCATTATAGTTAAGGAGCGAAAGAAAAGAGAATTAGAGCCGATGCTTCAATTCCTGGAAAACATTAGCCACGTGGAAGGAGATGAGAATGACAAGGCGATCAAAACATATACTGATACGATTAAAGACCTTCAAAAATTTGGCGAACAAACCGACAAATCTCTTGACAAACTTATTAAAGCCGAAGAGAACTGGTTTTGGGGAACAATGATCAAATTACTTAGCTGATGATGATCATGAGATGCGCAAATTAAACACCTGATTTTTACCAACATGAACAATCTTAAAAGAATAGATTATTACGGGCAGTTATTACTTATAGGATTATCGGTATTATTAGCCTTTATAAACAGGCAAACTTTTTTAATAACCGGTTATATTATCGTGGCTTCCTGGCAGTTTCTAAGCTGCCTGCTTCATTTTTTATCAAGAAATCACCTGCTTAGGCAGCGAAGCCGTCATTTGTATGAGTTTATCCTGGTTATATTACCTGTAGCTGTACTGGCATATCTGCTTTTCCCAATACTACTAAATGCATCTCTGCCATTCCTTTTATGGATAAGCCCTTTGCTGGTTGCCTGGTATTGTTATATTACAAGCGTTGAGTTAAACATTTGGGAAGCTAGAGCTTTGATTCAATTAAGGTAATTTTAATTAGGCAGTACGGCATTACAAAATGCAGTTAAAAGTAAATTGTAATGGCATGAAGTTTATAATTTCAGTTGAAACATAAATTAGAGTTATGGGTAAGAAAACTTTGGTATTGGGTGCAAGTGAAAACAAAAGCCGTTATAGTAACCTGGCAACAAATAACCTGGTTGGTAAAGGACATGAAGTGGTAGCCATCGGGAAAAAACAAGGACATATTAATGGCGTTGAGATTGAAACTGAAAAGCTTCCTTTAACAGGTGTGGACACCGTTACCTTATACCTGAACCCCACCAATCAAAAACAGTATTACGATTACATTTTATCGCTGCAACCTAAACGGGTAATTTTTAACCCCGGCGCTGAAAATGAAGAACTGGAAGAATTACTAAAAACTAAAGGAATAAAATCGCAGGAAGCCTGCACGCTTGTTTTGCTAAGCACAGGGCAGTATTGACTATACATTCCCGCTTCCTACTTCTGATCCACCTTATTAGTTTGTAAACGAAATTTTAATGGTTGCAGCAGTGCCTGCTATGCCGGTTGCACTGCTTCCTGAATATGGCGTAGCTTTCAATGTGTAAGTTCCAACCGGCGGTGGGCCCCAGGTGCCATAATAATAATTTCCCATGCCATCGTCTGATTTCAGTGCAAATGGGCTTGCATTATCGGTAAAAATTTGATTTTCAGCCCCTGTCAGTTCAAACTTTATACTCATAACAGATGTACTGGTAATGTTAGCCCTGATATTCAGTTTTGTGGCACCAAGTACTGTGAGGCTATAAGATGCCCCGTTGGTTATGATTAGAATATCTTTTTCTGTGGCTGCGTTTACCAATGTAAAACCCGTTATTGGCGGCGCGCTGTAAGCCAAAACGGTAACATCATCATAGGTCGTTGAACCAATGTTATCGGTTACTGTTAACCTGAAAATATAAGTTCCCGCTATAATTCCGCCTACTGTCGTTTTTGTCGAAGATGGGTTGATGATGGTTGCTGCTGGTCCTGAAATATTTGTCCAGGCATATTTTACAATAGAACCATCTGCATCAGTTGATCCGCTGCCATCAAGTGTAAGCGTGGCAGGTAATGTTATATTCTGATCGGCGCCCGCCTTTGCTACTGGTGGTAAATTAGTTGAGGTAACTGTAACGGTAACTTTATCACTTGCCG
Organism: Phnomibacter sp.; assembly: GCA_046596065.1. Lineage (GTDB taxonomy): Bacteria > Bacteroidota > Bacteroidia > Chitinophagales > Chitinophagaceae > Phnomibacter. Next base: position 5,214 of record JBKJNG010000449.1, read on the forward strand.
TTGCACCTTTGTTATCGGTAATAGTCAGCCTGAAAACATAAGAGCCGGGTTTTAACCCACTTACGGTTGTAGTGGCAGCGGCAGGCGTCCCAAACTTCACCGAAGATGACCATCCGTCCACACCCGAACTCACTTCCCAGGCGTATTTGGAAATGGAGCCATCAGGATCAACCGATTTGCTTCCATCGAGTGTAGTTGAACTACCTGAAATAGTTTTATCGGACCCGGCATTTGCCGTTGGTATTACATTTACAGAAGATGTTACATTGACCAGGATATCATCTTTTCCAATACCGCCCCGGTCATCCGTAACGGTAAGGCGAAATACATATTTTCCGTATTTAAGCTCTTTCAGTTTTAAGCTAAGGGTAGTTTCGCTACTCATAATAATACCCCCGGGGCCGCTCACCTGGCTCCACTTGACAGTATTTACTGAGCCGTCAGCGTCATACCCATTACCTGTTAAATAAACGCTGGATAGGGGAAGTATAAAGGCCGTGTCCTTTCCGGCATTTACGGTAGGTACTATGTTTGTAGTTGCGGGTTTTGTAGCTACTGGGACCCCGGACGACATTTCTGAGAACTTCGCTGCTGTTTTTCCTACCCTGATATTATCAAAATAAATTACCCTTGACTGCCAGGGAGAACTTTCATCCAGAAATGAAGTTTTATACAAGCCTAATTTCCATTTAGGCAACTCCTTATGAATGTTACGCCCGGTAATGCTGTGGATTTGCAGGCCGTCTCTCCAAACTTCAATAAATCCGTCGGTACCCAACGAATGTTTGATGTGAAAAACGAATTCGTGCCATGTGTCTTTTGGAATGGGAGCAAATGTGGCCGTAGTGCCGTCGGCTGTAAGGCTGGTAGCGAAAAGATCATATTGTTTCATGATGCTGGAACCTTCCGGGGGACAAACTTCAAGGTAAGCCCTGTCCATCTCCACTCTCAACGTGGTTTCTTTACCACCGTTTTCATACCACTGATTAAAACAATCCCTGGTTTTATCAAATTCAAGACCGGCAGAAGGGAAAAGCACCGCAAATGAATACCACATTTCGGGGGAAAACCTTGAGTCCTCTGAGCCTTTTATAATGGTAGCTTCTGAGCGCACCCTATCACCGGAACCTACCAGTGCCTGGTCTTTTCGGATTTCAAACCTGGAGGATTTGGTGGTTTGAAAAACCGGTGTTGTAACCGGCGACAATGTCCAGGTGGTTCCGCAATTTTCAATCGTGCTTATCAGGTTTAAATCGGTGCCGCTTAAAGGGAACCAGGTGCTTCCTTCAAAAGTTTCCTGGACAATTATGTCTGGCCTCAAAGGATCTGATGCCATAGCTTGAACTGATGAACTTGGTTTTTCTGTTTGTTCTGAAATGGAGACTTCATTTTTATTGCAGGAACAAACAGCCATTAATGGGAGTGCATAACAAATCAGTAGGTTTCCCTTATGGTACAAAGGTTTGTACAACAGAGTATTCTTTTTCACAGAATATAGTTTTTCTAATGGTGATGAAAAACAGTAGGAAGGGATAAACAGTAGGAATGTGTGATATATTTCAAGTCAAATACCAAAGTGGCTTTGAATAGTTGTTGGTTTGAGCCGATCAATTTATGACAGATATTTTATATAATTGGTAACTTTTATCTGTATTAATATTCTATATCGGAATAAGCCACCAATTCTATGCAAATTTCATGGTATTAAAATTGCGCTGCTGGTAGCCTAATAATATAGTTTTCCCTTTTAATTTTTTTTGAGTAAAATTGGGGGGGGACGTAAATGATACTATGTTTCGAACCTAAAAAAAATTCAAAAGGGTGAGTATGAAACGAGAAGCAATCACCCTCCGGAAAATATACACGTGCGCAAAAATCGCTGAAGTGGCACGTTAGTCAAATGGCATTACTATGTAAGGAGGTATAAAAATGGGGAAGAGGATATCTGGCGCCCCATTATACCATGCGTTGATTTTTTTACCGTTAATTAGTGTGTACTTTCAACTCAATACTTAAACTTCCCGGTTTTTTCCGCAGCCGAAACACCACTGCTACATCTTACCTGGTATTGTACATTCAGCAACCATTCAGGACATTGCTCTTGCCAAAGAAAATCGTTTATGCGGTCTACCAATCGCTTAACCTGCTCATAGCTTCCTTCCACGCTGGTATTAAATGGACCAACTTCGAACACAAGACCAGATTCTTTTATCAGGTCTATTACAGAATCAACCCATTCGTAAGGATGTTCTTTGGTATGAATAGGAATTAATTGAATGCCGGCGTTTATTGTTTCGTTGTGCATGATGAATTATTTTGCTTTACGGGGATGCAAAAGTGAATACTATTTTTATGGATTGGAAAATATTGCTGGATTTTATAGACACGAATAAAGGCATTGCTCAGTAGTACTACTACAGTATAAGTACCGATAGCTATCGGTAGCGACCGCCAATGCAGCCACTTTTTTATTCAAAAGCCCAGCGCCAAAAAAAATTTGTATTGGCTGCTTTCTAACTCCACGCCTCGAAACTCACAGATTACTTACTGCTTTTACAGCCTCGTTCACCAACGTCGATTCGAAACCCTTCTGCAACAGGTACTGGCGGCATTTGTACTGCCTTGCCATCAGCCGCTCTTTTTTAAGCAATTCCCATTTCTGAACCGCCAGTTTTTGCAATGAGGACAGGTATTCGTCTGCATCAATTTCATTGAGCGCGTTTTTAATGCAAAAAGCGCTTACCCCTTTTTGCCTCAGGCCATGGGTTATTTTTATTTTCCCCCATTTTTTAATGCAGAAGTGGCCGCGGGCATAAGCTATAGCAAATCGCTCTTCCTTCAGGTAATTTTCTTCAATCAGCCGGCTAAGTAATTGCTCAACATCCGTTCGGTGCAAACCGTAGCCATATAATTTTTCTTTCACTTCGCTGTGGCAACGCTCCTGGTAGGTACAGTAAGGTTTTATTTTTTCCCATGCCTGGGTGGGGGTTAAATCAGGCGGCGGCCGGTTAAATGCATCAGTGTCGCCAGCGGTTTTTTTGGTTGTAAAAGCCATGATGTGCGCAATTTATCAACAGATACCGTACTTACTTTGCTGCACGGTAAATTTTATCTTAGGTTTGTCGCTACCGTATGCACAATCGTCTTTTAATTATCCATTATTGTAACGCTTACGGCCATAGAAAAACAACCTAAAAAGATATGAAGTTCATCGTTTCTTCATCGTTACTACTAAAGCAACTGCAACAGATTAATGGTGTTATACAGTCAAACAATGTGTTGCCTATTTTAGAAGATTTTCTTTTCGAAATCGACAAAAACAAACTAACGGTTACCGCCACCGATCTGGAAACCGTAATGCGCATCCAGCTGGAAGTGGAAGCCAAAGAGCCGGGCCGTGTATGCGTTCCTGCAAGAATCCTTATGGATTCTTTAAAGAACCTGCCCGATCAGCCGCTTACTTTCAACATCGATAAAAACTACGCCATTGAGCTTACCAGCGATAGCGGTAAGTACAAAGTGATGGGCGAAAACCCCGATAATTTTCCAAAGGAACCGGCCGCCGATAATGCTACCACATTTAATATGAGCAGCACCGGCCTGGTTACCGCCATCAATAAAACATTGTTTGCCGTTAGTACCGACGATCTGCGTCCCGCCATGACGGGCGTATTTTTCGAATTGATGATTGATGGCCTGCAATGCGTTGCAACAGATGCGCACCGCCTGGTAAAATACAAGCGCACAGATGTTAGCTGCCCCGAAGCGCATACATTCATAGTACCTAAAAAGCCGCTTAACCTGCTGAAAGCAGCATTGCCCGATAATGAGGACGAACTGACTATCAGCTACAACAATAACCATCTTTTTGTGGCACATGGCACCACGCAGTTAAGCTGCCGCCTGATTGACGCCCGCTTCCCCGATTACAAAGTGGTGATTCCTGCCGATAACCCCTATAAAATGGTGGTTACAAAATCCGATTTTCAACAGGCACTGCGCCGCGTTAGTATATTCAGTAACAAAAGCACCAACCAGGTTGCGCTTACCATTACCGGTAGCCAGCTGCAACTGGCCGCACAGGATATCGATTTTAGTTTTGAAGGTAACGAACGTATGGCGTGTCAGTACACCGGCGAGGACATGAGCATTGCGTTCAACGCAAAATTTTTAATAGAAATGCTAAACGCTGCCGACACGCCTGAAGTGGTGATGGAACTAAGCAGCAGCACAAAAGCCGGCATTTTAAAACCAACAGAACAAGGCGAGGGCGAAGACCTGATGATGCTGGTAATGCCATTAATGCTGAACAACTAGCGGTTGGTGAATGGCCAGTAGTGAATGAATACAATAAACTTTATAGAAAGGACTGGCCTAGGCCGGTCCTTTTTTTTGGCCATCGGCAGTGTTATTCCTTTTCAATTACAATCTTCTGTATTTCATCGTTCACCACCTGACCAAGAAAACGTTTGGTTGCCATAAAATCAGCGGCGGGAATTTTTTGTTGTGTTAATAGTAGCGAAGAAATGCCGGTGATCTTATTCGTGTTTTTACCATGCGCTATCCGGGAATGATATTCGCCATATTTATACACCAAATCGAAAGATTCCGGTATGTTTTTAACCGTAAATCCTGTTGGTAATTCATAGATAGTTGTGTCGTGTTTTTCAAAAGGGAAAGGAAAATAATAATCAAGTGTACGGGCATCTTTTTTTGGTAGGTACTGCGTAATTAATTTATGCCATTGTGCATGCAGAAACATTTTATTGCCGGCAGAAAACGCGGGTATTTTTTCGAATGATGCATCCAGCTCTGTGGTTAAAGCGATGGCTTTTTTGGAGGCTGGTAAATGCAGTTCAAAACGTTCGGGCATTGGCATATCAAGCTGTGAGATCAATGCGGCTTTCTGGTCATCTGAACTTTCATTAAACAGCTGGTAAATCGTTCGTTGTTTATACTCGCCACTTTCAGTAATGGTAGTTTTAACATCGCCACTTCCATCTTCCTGTAATTTTACTTCCGCTTTTATATTATACCGGTTTTCTTTAGCAGTGCTTGCTGGTGTTGCAACCAATACGCCGCCATTTTCTGTTATCAGTAATGCAATTTGTAAACGGATTTCTTAACAGACCGGTAAATAAATGATAGTTAAGAAAAGTGTAGTCGCCGGAAGTGTTGAGCGTTTGTGTAAACTTCGGTGTTTCATTATGTGGAAGCGAATCATTATCCAGGTTTTCTATT
>JBKJNG010000463.1:0-3040 GCA_046596065.1 Phnomibacter sp.
GCAAAAAATTCGCATTGAACCGGAACAATTACACTGTCAGCTGCCACAAGTGCATTTACAGTTATTAAACCCAGCGATGGAGAACAATCGATTAAGATGAGGTCGTATTTATCCGCAAGTGGCTCGAGGATCCGCTTCAATACATTTTCGCGGTTGGGGTAATTGATCATCTCAATTTCGGCGCCTACCAGGTCGATATGTGATGGAATAAGGTCGAGGTTAGGTATTTCAGTTTTCAGGATCACATCTGAAGCGGGTACGTTGTTTACCAAACAATCGTACAGGCTGGTGTTTACATTCTGAAGGTCGAAACCTACGCCGGTAGTAGTATTTGCCTGCGGATCGGCATCTACCAGTAAAATTCTGAATTCGAGTACTGCAAGACTGGCTGCCAGGTTTATAGCAGTAGTTGTTTTTCCTACACCTCCTTTTTGATTTGCAATTCCAATTGTTCTTGCCATTGTACCCCCAACCCCTGAAGGGGCTTTTATTGTTGCTGTTTTGAATGCTTTTTATATACATCACCTCAAAAGGTAACATTGTCATCATTATTGAGCGGTCGCTACCCACTATAGTGGTCAGGGCATTATGGTTTCCCCAATAGCTGGCAATAATAACGCTATTCCCTTCGCTTCAAAAGTCTTTTTTGCCGCTGCTTTGTCTATAACTATGTATCCGAAAGTATCGTAATGCACGCCGATAACCTTGCCTGCTTTTACCATCCCGGCGGCTAAAGCTGCATCTTCAACCCCCATGGTAAAGTTGTCGCCAATGGGAAGGATTGCAAACTTCAGTTCGGCCCAGCCGGGAACCAGCTGCATATCCAGCGTAAGTGCAGTATCGCCACTGTAGTAAAAATCACCTTCAGCAGTGTACACAATAAAGCCCATTGGATTTCCACCGTAGGATCCATCGGGCATACTGCTACTATGTTGTGCCACAGTGCATTTTACCGATCCGAATTCGAAATTGAAGCGGCCACCGGTGTTCATTGGGTGCACATTTTCAATGCCCTGATTGTTCAGCCAGCCCATTATTTCATAAGCGCAAATTACTTTGGCACCTGTGCGTTTTGCAATGGCTACCACATCTGCTACATGATCGGCATGGCCATGAGAAAGCAGTATGAAATCTGCTTCAATAGTATTAATATCAACGTCTTTGGCCAGCGGGTTTGGAGATATAAACGGATCGAACAAAAGCTTGTGTCCGCCTGTTTCAATCAAAAAGCTGGAATGACCGTAATAAGTGAATTGCATAATATTTATTTGAAGGATTGGTTGTATAATTTGCTTTTAATGGTTTAGCTGGCGGTTAGCTTTGGTAGCTCGTCTTTACAAACCAACCCCGGTAAGCATTATTCACCAGCTCAATGATGGCGCAAAAATAACAACCGCTTATAATTAATACCGTTTGGTGAATAACTATCGGGATTATTTTTGATGCTTTGGCATTTCATTGATTTATCTATTTATTATTTCATGCGTAGTTTAAGTGGTTCGCTCATTTTTATAGGCATCCTTATTTTGGTTGATCTGTATGTTTTCCAGGCTGTTAAATCTGTTACTCAAAATAGTGCCGCCCGCACCCGGATGGCTATTTACACAAGCTATTGGATACTTTCTGTACTTACCATCGCATTTTTTGCTGCCCTGCCGCATGTGCAGTACGATCAATGGCAAAAGCCGGTGCGCACCTACATTTTTGCCACGCTTATCGGGTTGTTCCTGGCAAAACTGGTAGCCGTTCCTTTTTTTCTTATTGATGATATCCGCCGGGTGTTTCAATGGATTATAACACAGTTTGTAACCCGAACCACCGATGCCGCCCCCGGCCATGAAGCCGCTGAGGCCATTAGTCGAAGTACATTTTTAAGCTGGATGGGCTTGGGCATTGGCGGTACTTTGTTTGCCACCCTTGTATACGGGTTCAGCAATAAGTACAACTACCATGTAAGAAACGTGAAGCTTTCCTACAACAATCTTCCGGCGGCTTTTAAAGGTTTACGCATTGTACAGGTAAGTGACATACACAGCGGCAGTTTTATGGATCCTGCCGCGGTTCAAAAAGGTGTAGACCTAATCAATAAGCAGCAAGCTGATATTATTTTATTTACTGGCGACCTGGTGAACGACAGGGCTTCGGAAATGGAGCCTTATATGCAGGTTTTTAATAAGCTGGCTGCGCCGATGGGCGTATACAGCACCTTTGGTAACCACGATTATGGCGATTATGTAGCCTGGCCCGATAAGGATGACGCTTACCACGAAAAGGAAGCGGCTACAGGTGTGCATGTAATGACGCCTCTACAGGCGAAAAATCTCGAAACCCTAAAAAAAGTACACGCCGACCTCGGCTGGCGTTTATTAATGGACGAGTGGGTGCCGCTGGAAAAAAATGGCGGGAAAATTGCGCTGTTGGGCGTTCAGAATATAAGCGGAAAGGCACGTTTTCATAGTTATGGTGATATGGCGAAAGCCTATGCCGGATCTGCTGATATGCCGTTTAAAATTTTAATGAGCCACGACCCCAGCCATTGGGATAGTGAGGTGCGGCCGCATTACCCCGATGTGGACCTGATGCTTGCTGGCCATACGCATGGTATGCAATTTGGTGTGGAAATACCGGGCCTAAAATGGAGCCCCGTAAAATGGGTATATAACAAATGGGCTGGTTTGTACGAAGAAGGCAATCAGAAATTATACGTTAACCGCGGTTTTGGCTTTATTGGCTACCCGGGCAGAGTAGGGATACTTCCAGAGATTACGGTGATAGAGCTGGTGTAGCCATGAGCAGTGAGTGGTGAATTGTGAGTGGGGAGTGGTGTGTTAGTGGACAGCCATTACAAAATGCGCAATTTCAATACTCAATATTCACTTCTAGATAATAAAATACTGCATTTTCTAAACGTCTACACTTGTAAACTTGTAAAATGATCAACTTTATCAACCTTTCAACTAATTCCCCAAACTCATCATAACATTTCTTTTGCATAATTGAAACCTGTTTTGTGCGTTCTATCATAAAACAATTCTATGCG
>JBKJNG010000572.1:0-8370 GCA_046596065.1 Phnomibacter sp.
ATATTAAATTCAGCAATATATTTTAAACAATAAATTCAACTGCAAATGATCAAATTGAAACAGGTAGCCCCCTTTATCGTATTAGTGGCTATTGCCCTTGCTGCAATTTTTGTAAAACCGGCCGATATTTTTGCCGACCCGGATAAAGTGTATTCCGGCGCAGATACTGCCTGGATTTTAGTAGCAACTGCACTCGTTTTTTTGATGACACCAGGGCTGGCGTTTTTTTACGGCGGCATGGTTCATCGTAAAAATGTATTATCGACCATGATGAAGAGCGTTGTGGCCGCTGGCGTGGTTGGCGTTATTTGGATTGTTGTTGGTTACAGCCTTTGTTTCGGTTCTTCTATCGGAGGATTTGTTGGAAACCCGATGACACATTTCTTATATAAAGATGTGGTATCAGGTGCTCCATGGAGTTTGGCACCTACCATTCCTAAATCATTGTTTTCTATGTTCCAGCTGATGTTTGCGATCATAACACCAGGCCTGGTTGTAGGAGCTATTGCTGAAAGAATGCGTTTTACAGCTTATATACTTTTCACAGTCCTGTTTAGCTTATTGGTTTATGCACCGTTAGCACACTGGAGCTGGCATCCTGATGGATTCCTGTTTAAAATGGGCGCACTTGACTTTGCTGGAGGAACTGTAGTACATATTTCTGCAGGTTGTGCAGCCTTAGCTGGCGCACTGGTTCTTAAGCCAAGAAAATCATGGTTCATCAGTAAAGAAACTGTTCCTTCTAATATTCCTTATGTATTAATTGGTACTGGTTTACTTTGGTTTGGCTGGTTTGGTTTTAATGCGGGTTCAGCTCTTGGCGCAAACGGCCTTGCAGTATCTGCTTTCTCAACGACGAACACAGCTGCTGCCGCCGCCGGTCTTTCCTGGATGTTCTTTGAAGTATTGAAAGGCAAGAAACCATCTGTAGTTGGATTTTGTATAGGTGCTGTAGTGGGCTTGGTTGCAATTACTCCTGCTGCTGGTTTTGTTGCGGTTCCTCAAAGTATATTTATAGGTGTTATTGCCGCACTTATTTCAAACTTCGCTGTAACACTTAAAGCTAAAACCAAGCTTGATGATACACTGGATGTATTCCCCTGCCACGGTATTGGCGGTATGGTTGGTATGCTAATGACCGGCATATTTGCAACCAAAACTGTAAATTCTGCTGGTGCTGATGGATTATTCTATGGCAATGCAGCCTTCTTTTTCATCCAGCTTAAGGCAATGTTAATAGCTGTAGGTTACAGTTTCGCTGTATCCTACATCATATTCAAATTTATCAACTTCATCGTTCCACTTCGTGTTAGTGAAGCCGACGAATTAGAAGGTCTTGATGCCTCACAGCATGATGAAAAATACATGCAGGGCCACCTGATTGTAAGCTCAAATGGTACAGTAACTACAAATGAAGCTGCACATCTTTGAATATAAAAGGAAAGCAGGTTACTATTCTCCAACCTGCTTTCCTTTATAGCAACACTAACTGCTTTCTTTTTCGCCTTTTTTTATTGCTTTTTTACTAATAGAAAAATTGTTTTCAACCATGCAATTCTTCTAGCAAGGATAACTACGTTCTCAAACGCCTTTAAAAAATCTAAGGATCTCCTATTCATTACCAAAACCTTCTTTCTAATTAAAACTAACAACAAATGCTTAAAAAAATTACAGGTACCATTTTAGTCGCGGGTTTAGCGCTTGTCGCGTCGGCGCAGGATGATTCAACCAAAGCAGTTACAATTTCTGGTTCTATTGACGCATATTATCGATACAATCCTGCTAAAGGAAGCGGTTATGCAACAGATGGTACATACAACAGCTACACATCTTTTACAAGAGCTAATAACTCATTTGAGTTAGGCATGGCTTCATTAAGAGCTGATGCAACTGCACTGTCGGGAAAAGTCGGTGCAACAGTAGATCTTGGATATGGCCACAGAGCAGAAGAATTTTCCTATAATGATTATGGTGCGCCGCTCCTTCAAATCATCAAGCAAGCATATATTACCTACGCCCCATCATCTCATGTAAAATTTACTATAGGTAAGTTTGGCACTCATGTTGGGTATGAATTGCTTGACGCTCCGCTAAACAGGAACTATAGCATGTCGTACATGTTTACCAACGGCCCATTTTTCCATACCGGTTTAAAAGCTGATTTCACTTTTGGAAAATTTGGCTTTATGATTGGTGTAACGAATCCTGTGGATCAAGTTTCTGCCACATCAAATGTAAAAGAAGCAATTGCCCAATTTAGCGGTGCGCTTGCAAACGACAAGTTGAAATTTTACCTGAATTATCGTGGCTATGGTGGCGCTAACAGCTGGCTCCCTGACGCACCTAAAAGTGTACAGCAGTTAGACCTTGTATTGTTAGGTGCCATATCTGATAAATTTAATATTGGTTACAATGGCACTATGCAAGCAAGAAACTTTGAGCCGAAAAGTTATGCTGGTACAGATGATCTGAAAGGAAGCTGGTTTGGCAACGCACTTTACCTGAATTTTGACCCAACTTCATCTATCGGCCTAACTCTAAGGGGCGAATTAATTTCTGATAAAGATGTTATTTATTATGGGACCAAAAACATATCGGAAGTAACGCTTTCTCTGAATTATAAGGTGGGTCCGTTTACCCTGATCCCTGAGTTAAGGCTGGACAATGCGAAGGACGAGATATTCGTCAAGAATGATGGTACTGAAACAAAATCTACCTTCTCAGCTCTTTTAGCAGCCATATACAAGTTCTAAACCCTGTTCAATTTTTTGTAAAAGAGTTGGTTCAACTAATTGAACCAACTCTTTTTATTTACATAAACAACATCAACAGATATTTAGTAAAAACTTTTTGTGATAAGGGTTTGCAATAAGCGAATAGCCAACGATTGCTTTTGCCTAGAAAAAAATCAACAGCTAATCAGGTATTGAATTGAAAAAACATATTACTTTCGCCACCCTGATGAATGTAGCTGTAAGAAATAGTCTTAATCCTCCTTCCGCAATTACTGCGGATTCTGCTATTGGTGTCCCTTCCGGTAATTTTTCTACCACTATTTTTACGACTATTACAACCCGTTAAGGGTTGTCAATACTATATTATCCAAGGGCTTCGGCCGCCATATTGCTTGAGGCAAGTTATATAGTGTTATTAATTTCAATTATTTCTTTTCAATTTTTATATGAAGGTTTTAAAATTCGGTGGTTCATCCGTAGCAAACGCTACCAACATCAAACAGGCAGGAAAAATTATTGCTAATCATACAGGTTCAGAAAAGCAATTGGTAGTTGTATCTGCACTTGGCGGTATTACAGATCAATTGATTAGCATAGGCCAAATGGCTTCTACGGGTGACGAATCATATAAGCAGGTTTTACAAGCCATCGAATTGAGACACCTTGATACTGCAAGGGAATTATTGCCGGTAACCAGCCAGAGTAGTTGCCTTAGTATGATAAAACAATACTGTAACGAACTGGAAGATATCTGTGAAGGTGTTTACCGGTTACAGGAACTTTCTTTACGAACCAAAGACCGGATCATCAGCTTTGGCGAGCTTTTGTCTTCTAAAATAATAGCCGCTTACCTGCAATCCTTTAACGAGAACGTACAATGGCTCGATTCAAGGGCAGTAATTAAAACCAATTCTAATTTTGGATATGCCGCAGTGGATTTTAACGCTACGGATCAATTGGTAAATGCTGTAGTGAATGGTTCTACAGCACTAATATTCCTTGCACCCGGTTTCATCGCCAGCAACAATTCAGGCCAAACAACTACGCTTGGTCGTGGCGGCTCCGATTATACCGCCGCCATTTTTGCTTCCGCAGTTAAAGCCAAAGTGCTTGAAATATGGACTGATGTTAGTGGCATGATGACAGCCGATCCTCGCTGGGTTAGCAATGCAAGGCCAATTCCGCATATTTCTTACCAGGAAGCGATGGAGCTTTCGCATTTTGGCGCTAAGGTTATCTACCCTCCTACCATTCAGCCGGTAATGAGTAATAAAATACCAACCTGGGTTAAGAATACTTTTGCACCCAACGATCATGGCACTTTAATTGAAACCGGCTATGCCAATGGAAAAGATAAGATCCGCGGCATTTCTAGCATAAACCATGTTGCTTTGTTAAGTCTTGAAGGAAGTGGAATGGTTGGTATTCCGGGATTTTCAAAGCGTTTGTTTGAAGCGCTTGCCAGTGAGCAGGTCAACGTTATTCTTATTACCCAAAGTTCATCGGAACATTCCATTTGCGTAGCCATTAACGAGGCCGATATCAGTAAGGCGAAATCAACTGTTGATAGCGCTTTTGAAATAGAAATAACAACTGGAAAAGTGGAACCGCTTTCCATTGAAACCAATCTTTCCATTATAGCTGTTGTTGGAGATAAAATGAAAAGCCATCCGGGCATCAGCGGTAACATGTTTGGTGCTTTGGGAAGAAATGGTATAAATATCCGGGCTATTGCACAGGGGTCTTCTGAAAGAAATATTTCGGCTGTAATTGCTACCAGTGATGTAAAAAAAGGGGTGAACGTTTTACACGAAGCTTTTTTTGAGGCAGTATACAAACAACTAAACGTATTTATTGCAGGTCTCGGTAATGTTGGCAGCAAATTACTAAGCCAAATTGCGCAGCAACAGCAATACCTGCTTGATCATTTAAAACTACAATTACGAATTACTGGTATTGCTAACAGCCGAAAAATGTTATTTGCTGATGAAGGAATAAATCTTGCCACCTGGAAAGAACAATTGGAGCAGGCAGACAAGAGTGATTTGAATGGTTTCGCAGAAAGCATTATTACCCGCAATCTTCGTAACAGTGTATTTGTTGACGTTACAGCTAATGCCGATGTGGCAAGCATCTATGACAAGCTTTTGGTAAAAAGCATTTCGGTAGTGGCCTGCAATAAAATTGCGGCATCATCACCTTACGAAAACTACACGAAACTTAAGTCGCTGGCCAGTGAGTACAACGCATCATTTTTGTTTGAAACCAATGTTGGTGCCGGTTTGCCGGTAATTGGCACTTTAAATGATCTTATAAAAAGTGGTGATACTGTAAACCGAATCGAAGCCGTATTAAGTGGCACGCTCAATTTTGTTTTTAATAATTACAACGGCGAACAAAGCTTTAGTAAGGTTGTAAAACAAGCGCAGGAAGAAGGCTACACAGAGCCCGATCCACGCCTTGATTTAGGTGGTACTGACGTAATGCGTAAGATCATGATACTTGCCCGTGAAGCTGGTAATAAAATGGAAATGCAAGACATAGAAAACAATGGTTTTCTGCCTGCCTCCTGCTTTAATGGAAGCGTTGCAGATTTCTATGCTGAAATGGAAAAATACGAGGCACATTTCAAAGCATTATACGATGCTGCTAAAGCAGATAATTGCAAATTGAAATTTGTTGCTTCTTATGCTGATGGCAAAGCATCTGTAGGACTACAGCATATTTCACCCGAACATGATTTGTATCACTTGTATGGCAAAGACAACATTGTTTTGTTTTATACAAACCGTTACCCTGAACAACCACTGGTGGTAAAAGGCGCTGGGGCCGGGGCTGATGTAACTGCTTCTGGCGTATTTGCAGATATTATAAGAGTAACGGTTTAGACACACAGCCCCCCAAACGCACCTGCGAGTGGGCTTTAATAAAAGTTCTTGCGAATTGAATAACTTATAATAATGGCAACATTAGATACAAAGATTGCTGATAAATACCAGGGTACCCCTTTAAGGAACCGGGGCTTGACCTCCGTTACTGTTCATGCGCCAGGTACGGTAGCCAACATGGTTTGCGGTTTCGATATACTCGGTTTTGCATTGAACGACCCATCAGATGTAATGGAGCTTAGTTTGATAAATAAGAAGGAAATTATTATTGCCCCCGACGAGGAATACAACCTGCCTACGGATCCTGAAAAAAATGTTGCAGGCGCTTCATTACTGGCATTGTTAGATGCTGTTGAAGAAGAAATTGGCTTTGAAGTAAAAATTACGAAGCATATTAAACCAGGGAGTGGCATTGGGTCGAGTGCAGCAAGTGCAGCCGGCGCAGTGGTAGCTGCTAATTATCTGCTTGGCAATCGGTTCAATAATGAAGAACTGGTGCAGTTTGCCATGTTTGGCGAAAAAGTCGCCAGCGGCGTAAAACATGCCGATAATATTGCGCCCTGTATTTACGGCGGCGTGACGCTTATCCGCTCTATTCATCCGCTTGATATTATCCCCTTGCCTTCGCCAGCATTGTATGTTACTATCGTTCATCCGCAAATAGAAGTAAGAACTGCCGATGCAAGAGCCATCTTAAAGAAGCAATTGTTTTTAAAAGACGCTATTAAACAATGGGGCAATATTGCAGGACTTGTAGCTGGTCTTGTTAAACAGGATTACGAACTAATTGGCCGTTCGCTTGAAGATCATATCATAGAACCAGTACGCAGCATTTTAATTCCGGGCTTTGACGACATGAAGCGACGTTGCATTACAGCCGGCGCTTTGGGTGGCGGCATATCAGGTTCGGGCCCTTCTGTATTTATGCTAAGCAAAGATGAGGCTACTGCAAAGGCAGTAGAACGGCAAATGATTGATACTTATAGCGCTTTAGGAATTGCTTATCATACTTATGTTACAACTATAAACAATGAAGGCATTAAGGTGGTCGCAGGTAAATAATAATGAACGATCAACATTTAATTTAATTATGAATACAAATACATTTTTGGATATGATCTGTAGGAATTCATAATCGTCACCGTTGTTTCGGATTTACTGCTTTGTCACATAAATCCCTCATTGCAGCTGTATTAATAATAATGAACATTTAAGCGGAATAAGTCCCTGCACCGTCTGCAAGATTTTTAATCATTCCATCAACAAACAACAATTTTTATACTTACCTGCAAGCTCCTCAGTTTGTCATTCATATCTCACATTTCCTACATTCATCATATTTCCACATTTGTTTTCATGCAATACTTCAGCACTAACAAACAATCACCAATAGTTGATTTTAAAACTGCAACTATACAAGGTCAGGCGCCAGATAAAGGTTTGTATTATCCAGAAAATATTCCACAATGGGATGAAGAATTTTTAGATGCTTTAAAGGAAATAAGTAAGCCTTATTTATCATTTAAAGTGATGAAGCCTTATGTAGGCGGTTGCATTCCCGATGAACAATTATTCGATATTTTAGAAGAGACAATCAACTTTCCTTTCCCCCTGGTAAACATGCAGGATGGGATCTATTCACTTGAATTATTTCATGGCCCTACCCTTGCGTTTAAAGATGTTGGCGCACGATTTATGAGCCGTTGCCTGGGCTATTTTAACGCAGGCAATACAAAAAAAGTAACAGTGCTTGTTGCTACTTCAGGCGATACAGGTGGCGCAGTTGCAAATGGTTTTCAAGGGGTGGAAGGCGTAGAAGTTATTATCCTCTACCCTTCCGGAAAAGTTAGTCCCGTGCAGGAATTACAACTTACAACCTGTGGTGGAAATATTACTGCACTTGAAGTAAACGGAACTTTTGATGATTGCCAGGCAATGGTAAAAGAAGCCTTTATGGATTCCGATCTTAAAGGAAAACTGCAACTTACTTCGGCTAATTCAATCAACGTTGCCAGGTGGCTTCCTCAGCAATTGTATTATTGTTTTGCTTTGCAGCAATGGGAATATGACACCGCACCTGTTATTTCAGTTCCCAGCGGAAATTTTGGAAATATTTGTGCGGGGATGATTGCACAAATGTCTGGCTTGCCCGTGCAACATTTTATTGCAGCAACCAATGTAAATGATGTGATACCTGCTTATTTACGAACAGGCGATTATATCATTAAACCATCGATTGCAACTTTAAGTAATGCTATGGATGTTGCCAACCCAAGCAACTTTATACGCATCTTGGAAATGTATGACCATGAACTTACCAGGCTTAAGACAAAACTCAGCAGCGTAAGTATTAATGATACAAATACAAAAGAAACCATTGGCAGTGTTTATAAACAAACAGGCTATATACTTGATCCGCATGGCGCCATCGGTTATAAAGCATTACTCGATTATATTGTAGAACATCCCACCGACAAAGGCTTTTTTCTCGAGACCGCACACCCCGTAAAATTCCCCGATGTAGTGGAAGAAATGATTGGAAAAAAACTGGAAATTCCTGATACAGTTATGCCGTTATTCAGTAAGCAAAAACAAAGCATTTTTATGGATGCCCGTTTTGATGCATTGAAAGAATGGTTGACGAACAGTTGAATCAAACCTATAAGCTTTCCAAAACCTTATAGGTTTTTGCCATATCAAACAATCACAATTAGATATATTTCAATATGTGTTTCGTTTTCGGGAAA